>DASXGF010000237.1:0-13944 GCA_036489275.1 Myxococcaceae bacterium
GGCGCGTCTGGGCGGGGCGAGCGCGACGAGGGGGAGGAGGCCGAGCCTGTTCCCCGTCCGGGCGGTCGAGGCCTTCCGCTTCAGCGGGCCGGGCTGGCGAGGCGGTGAACGGAGCTCCGGCGGCACATCCGTGCAGCGAACGGCGAGGCCGGCCAAGAGGGGGTCAGGAGGTGGACGAGCGGACTCCAGGCGCACACCGGTGCTTGCCCTCGCGCCGCCGGACTGTGGCACGGTGCAGCTCACGCGCATGGAACGCAACGACGCCATCGCCTGGGCGGTCGCCACCGGAGTGTGGATCGGCGCGCTGGCCCTGCTCCTCTGGCTGGCGAGCCGGGAGCGCCCGGGCAGCAGCCGGTGGCTGCACGGGTTCGGGCCCCGCATTGCGGCAGGGCTCGCGCTGTGGGTCGCGGTGTTCGGCGCGACGCGCTGGGCCGAGCGGAAGCTCGGGTTCCGGGCGGAATCGCACCCCAGGGTCGTGCGTTCCGCCGGGGTGCACTCCGGGTCACGCTCGCCGTAGCCTGCCGGAACTGCACGCGAAAGTTGCCCGGGCGCCCCCCGCGATGCGACTGTGGGACTCCTTGGGCTGTCGAGGAGGGCCATGAGCCAGAGCGCATCACCGGTGATCAACGACATGAGCCTGCAGGTCGCGACCGTGAACGGGTCCGGCTCGCAGAGCGCGAACATGGTGCTGCTCCGGACCCTGTTCCAGATGGGAGTTCCGGTGTCGGGGAAGAACCTCTTCCCCTCGAACATCGCCGGGCTTCCGACCTGGTACACGATCCGCGTGAGCAGGGACGGGTGGATCGCCCGGAAGAAGGAGATCGATCTCCTCGTGGCGATGAACCCCGAGACCGCGCGCGAGGATTTGCTCTCGCTGAGGCCGGGCTCGGCGGTGATCTTCGACGAGCCGCTGAAGGTCGGGGACCTCCGCTCGGACCTCGCCGTCTACGCGGTGCCGTTCGACAAGGTCATCCAGCCGGTCAGCAACGACGCCAAGCTCAAGAAGCTCTTGAAGAACATGGCCTACGTGGGCGTGGTGGCCCACCTCCTCGGCCTGGAGATGAGCGAGGTCGAGGCAGCGATCACCAAGCAGTTCCGGAAGAAGGCAAAGGCCGCCGAGCTGAACGTCCGCGCGGCACGGGCCGGCTTCGACTTCGCGAAGGCGTCGCTGCAGAAGAAGGACCCGTTCGAGATCCGCCGGATGGACGCCAACCGGGGGAAGATCATCATCGAGGGGAACGCAGCCGGCGCGCTCGGAGCGATGTTCGGCGGCGTGACGGTGGTGACCTGGTACCCCATCACCCCGTCCTCGTCGCTGGTGGAGACGCTCATCGGCTACATGCGGCGGTACCGGATGGGGCCGGACGGCAAGAGCACCTACGCCATCGTGCAGGCCGAGGACGAGCTGGCCGCCGTGGGCATGGTGATCGGAGCCGGATGGGCGGGTGCGCGGGCGATGACCTCGACCGCGGGCCCCGGCATCTCGCTCATGTCCGAGTTCGCCGGCCTGGCGTACTTCGCCGAGATCCCCGCGGTCATCTGGGACGTGCAGCGGGTCGGGCCCTCGACCGGGCTCCCGACGCGGACCTCGCAAGGAGACGTGCTGTCCACCGCCTTTCTCTCCCACGGCGACACCCGGCAGATCCTTCTCTTCCCGGGCACGGTGGAGGAGTGCTTCCGCTTCGGCGTCGAGTCGTTCGACATCGCCGAGCGGTTCCAGACGCCCGTGTTCGTCATGTCCGATCTCGACCTCGGCATGAACTACTGGATGTCGGAGCCCTTCTCGTATCCCGAGAAGCCGATCGCCCGGGGCAAGGTGCTCTCCAAGGAGGACCTCGAACGCCTGGGCGGGTTCGAGCGCTACCGCGACGTGGACGGCGACGGCATCCCGTACCGGACCCTGCCGGGGACCGACCATCCCGCCGCCGCGTACTTCACCCGCGGCACCGGCCACAACGAGAAGGCCCAGTATTCCGAGCGTCCGGACGACTGGGTGAACAATCTCGACCGGCTCGAGCGGAAGATGGACACCGCGCGGAAGGAGCTGCCGCAGCCCATCGTCGACGGCTCGGGGGCCGAGGTGGGCATCATCGGCTACGGCTCGAGCCACCACGCGCTCGTCGAGGCGCGGGATCAGCTCGCGAAGGAGAAGGGCATCCGCACCGACTACATGCGGGTGCTCGCCTACCCGTTCTCTGCGGAGGTGAAGGGGTTCATCGAACGGCACCCGAGGGTCTACGTGGTGGAGCAGAACCGCGACGGGCAGCTCAACGCGCTCCTCAAGCTGGATTTGCCGGCGGAGCTGATCGGCCGACTGCGCTCGGTGGCCCACATCCCAGGATTGCCCCTCGATGCACGCAGCGTGACCGACGAGATCGTGGCCCGGGAGGGCCGGTAAGCCATGGCCGAGAAGACCAACCGTCTGGGGCTGACCCAGGCCGACTACAAGGGAAGCAAGACCACGCTGTGCGCCGGCTGCGGGCACAACGCCATCAGCGAGCGCATCCTCGAGTCGATGTACGAGCTGGGCATCCCGCCGGAGCGGGTGGCGAAGCTCTCGGGCATCGGCTGCTCCTCGAAGACGCCGGCGTACTTCATGAGCCGGGCGCACAGCTTCAACGCCGTCCACGGGCGAATGCCCTCGGTCGCCACCGGCGCGCTGATGGCCAATCGCACGCTGATCGGCCTCGGCGTCTCGGGTGACGGAGACACCGCCTCCATCGGCGTGGGGCAGTTCGTGCACCTGGTCCGGCGGAACCTGCCGCTGGTCTACATCATCGAGGACAACGGGGTGTACGGCCTCACAAAGGGTCAGTTCAGCGCCACGGCGGATGCCGGCTCGACCTCGAAGTCCGGCGTGGTGAACCAGCTCCCGGCCATCGACACCTGCCTCATGGCCATCCAGCTCGGGGCGACGTTCGTCGGCCGGAGCTTCTCCGGGGACAAGAAGCAGCTCTCGGCGATGCTCAAGGCTGCGACCGTGCACGCGGGCACGGCGGTGCTGGACGTCATCTCTCCCTGCGTGACCTTCAACGACCACGAGGGGTCGACCAAGTCCTACTCGTACATGAAGGATCACGAGGAGCCGATCCACGAGCTGTCGTTCATCCCCTCGTACGAGAACATCGCGGTGGAGTACGACCCGGGCAGCACCGTCTCGGTGAAGATGCACGACGGCTCGCACCTCCAGCTCCGGAAGCTGGAGGAGGGGTACGATCCGCGGAACAAGCTCGAAGCCGTGACCCGCATCATGACGTCGCACGCGCAGCAAGAGGTCCTGACCGGCGTCCTCTACGTGAACACCGAGCTACCCAACTTCTACGACCTGCTCGGGCTGCCCGACGTGCCGCTCGCCACGCAGCCCCAGAGCGTCACGCGCCCGCCGAAGAAGGTCCTCGACGAGGTGATGGACTCGCTGGCCTGAGGCTGTTCCCCGGTCGTCGCTCCAGCACTGTGTCGGCCGAGCCATGCTGAGGTGCTCGGCGTGGAGCGGAAGGTGCTGGAGGTCGAGCGGGCGGATCCGGATGCGACCGAGGCGAGCGGTCTGCTCGAGGCTTACTTCCTCGAGCTGAGGGAGCGGCTCGCGCCGTCACCCGTGGAGATCATCCGCCGGTGGCCGGATGACTTCCGCGGCCCGGGGGCAGCGGTGGTGCTCGCGCGTGCGGAAGGACGTCCGGTGGGATGCGCCGGGCTCCGACCGCTCGGGGAGGGAGTGCTGGAGCTGAAGCACTTCTTCCTGGCCCGCGAGGCGCGCGGCCGCGGGTTCGGCAGGGCGATGCTCTCGGGAGTGGAGGAGGTCGCCCGGGAGCGCGGCGCGCGGCGGATCGTCCTGGACACCGCCGCACCGCTCATCGAGGCGGCGGCCCTCTACCGCTCGGTCGGCTACGCGGACATTCCGCGGTTCAACGACAATCCGGTCGCGGTCGCGTGGTTCGGGCGCGACCTCGAGCGCGGCTAGACCTCGGCGCACTCGCTGTGGTGTCTCGACCGGGCGGGGTGCCGGTCGCGCACGAACAGCGACAGCAGGCAGAGCGCGGCGGCGAGGCCGGCGAAGAGCGACACCAGCGGGCGTTCCTGCTGCTGGACCACGATGGCCAGGTAGGCCCAGACGAAGACCACACCGACCACCGGGTCGTCGAGCCGGAAGCGGGTGACGAGCCCGATGATCGAGCTGGCGACGATCATCAGGATTCCCCAGGTGACCGGGCTCCAGCCGAACCCGTCCCAGCCGATCCGGGCCAGCTCGGTCGAGACGTTGATGAAGGTCGCGATGACGAGCCACCCGGCGTAGAGCGAGAAGGGGAGCCGGAGCCAGGCCTCGGCGGGCTCGGCCGGGGCCTCTCCGATGCGCCCGGCCCGGTGCATGACGATGGCCACGGCGAGCATCGCGAAGACGATGGGAACGGTCCATCCGGGGCGGCGGAGGGCGATCGCGCCCATCCAGGCCGCGTTGAGCAGCGCGGTCAGAACGAGCCACGGTCGGATCGCCGCAACCCGAGGGTTCTCCGCCTGGGCCCGCCGCGCCTGCCAGAGGGCAAAGAGGAGAAAGCCGGTGTAGATGGGCGCCCAAACGATGAAGGCGTAGGGCGCGGGCAGGAAGGCGACCGCCTGGGCCGCCGGGTCGTTGAAGTCGAGCCTCTTCCGGGCGAAGAGCCAGGGCAGCCCGATTCCGGCGAAGGTCACCAGCAGCGTCGTCCAGCGGCTCCACCGGCTGGTCATCGTCCGTGCCCCCGCGCCCGCTCCCCTCGACCCAGGTCGGGAGTACCGCGTCGGTGGCATCGGGTCCAACACCCGGCCAGGGGTTCGGTTATTCAGCAAGCGAACGGTTTCCAGCGGCCGGCATGACAACGAGCGTGGACGGGACGCGAGCAGGCCGCCCGGCGAGTCCGAGGGCGGACCTGCGCACCCCCACGGTCGCCTCGTTTGCGGCCGCCCTGCGAGTCCGAGGGCGGACCTGCGCACCCCCACCGTCGCCCTCGTTTGCGGCCGCCTGACTCACCGTGCCGCGGCCGCCCTGCGAGTCCGAGGGCGGACCTGCGCACCCCCACCGTCGCCTCGTTTGCGGCCGCCCTGACTCAGAGCGCCGGGGCGTGCAGCCGGGCGTCGGCGCGGTGGTAGGTGTCGAACGGGGCGGCGACGGACCTCAAGAGCAGCTGACCGCGGGGCGTGACCCGCAGCTGGTTGCCACGGCGAACGATCAGACCGTCGGCCTCGAGGCGGGCGAGATCGCGGTCCTCGGCCTGGAGCTCCCGGAGCGTCCCGGGGAAGCGGGCCCGCAAGGCATCGAGGTCCGCCTCGAGGTTGCAGAAGAGCTGCATGATGAGGGCGCCGCGCGCCAGATCCTCGTCGCTGGGCCGGTGCCCTCGCACCGCGGCGAGGTGGCCTTCCTCGAGCCTCCCGGCCCACTCGTGCACCCCGCGCGCGTTCTGGACGAAGGTCCCGCGCACCTCGGAGATGGCCGAGGGGCCGAAGGCGAGCACGTCGCTGTCGGCGCAGGTGGTGTAGCCCATGAAGTTTCGGCGCAGCGTGCCGCCGGCCCGGGCGCTGCAGAGCTCGTCGTCCTCCAGGGCGAAGTGGTCCAGCCCCACGTGCACGTAGCCGGCGGCGAGGAGCCGCTGGACGGAGGTCTCGAGCAGCGCGAGGCGATCGGCTGGCCCGGGGATCTCCTCCGGCTGGAAGACGCCCTGATGCTTCTTCATCGAGGGCACGTGGGCGTAGCCGAAGAGGGCGATGCGGTCGGGCCGGATGGACTCGACGAGGTCGAGCGTGCGCTGGAACCGCTCCACCGTCTGGAGCGGAAGGCCGTACATGAGATCCAGGTTGACGCTGACGAAGCCGCGGACGCGGCTCTCGATGATCAGATCGCGCGTCTCCTCGAAGGACTGGCGGCGGTTGATGCGCGTCTGCACCGCGGGATCGAAGTCCTGCACGCCCATACTGACTCGGTTGAAGCCGAGGCGGGCGAGCGCGCGGATCTGCGCCCGGGTGGTGACGGCGGGATGGATCTCGACCGAAGCCTCGGTTCCAGGCTCCCAGGGAAGGCGCGCCTGGATCGCATCGGCGAGGCGGGCGAGCTGATCCGGGTCCAGATAGGTCGGGGTGCCGCCGCCGAGATGGACCTGGACGATCTCCGGACGCGAGGGGAGGAGGGCGGCGACACGATCGAGCTCCAGCTCCAGCGCCTGGAGGTATCGCTCCACGAGCGACTCGCTCCGGGTCACGAGCATGTTGCAGCCGCAGTAGAAGCAGAGCTTCCGGCAGAAAGGGACGTGGACGTAGATGGACGCGGCGCGGGTGCCGGCGTCGCGGAACGCTCGCCGCGCCTCGGCTTCGCCGAACCGGCCTTCCCAGTGGTTGGCCGGCGGATAGCTGGTGTACCGCGGGACCGGGATGCGTCCGTACCGCTCGAGCAGGGCGTGGTCGATGCCCGGCGGCTCGGGCGGCTGGACCGGCTGAGGACGGGCCTGCATCGCCGCGTGGCGGTGCAAGCGAGGTGCCCGGTGGTGGCCTCGCATGTCCGCGCAGCGGGTGCGCCCGCCGCCGGCAACTGTGAGCGGGCACGCAGGGTTTGCGCGATCGGTCGTGCGCGGCTCAGGACCGGCGCCGTCGTGCCGGGCGCTTCGCCGACGGCCGAACGCGCTTCGCGGGTGCGCGCTTCCTCCCGGCTTTCCTCCGCGGGAGCCGGGCGAGCAGCGCGCGACCTCGCGGCGACAGCTCGTACCCGACCTCGAAGCTCTGGGTGAGCCCGAGGCGCTTCAGCTTCCGGACATCGATCTTGAACGGGTCGCGCTCACGGCCAAGGCTCCTGGCGAGCACCGACGCCGCGACGCGCGGCCGGCGAGCGATGAGCCGCAGCGTTGGAATCGTCCAGTCGCCGAGGCGCTCCAGCCGGCGGGCGAGCGTGGCCACCTGCTCGTCGCTCAGCCGGTCGTCGAGGGCGATCTCCACCCGGTCCCCGTCTCCGCCGTAGTGGAGCGCGACGCGCCACACCTCGGAGTCCGGCGCCACCGGACCGCCCGGCCCGCTGGACATGAACCCGAGGAGCTCGTCCCGGGAGATGAACCCCGCAGCCCGTGCGTCGTCCTCGGTGATCGCCTGCACCGGCACGCGCTCGACCCGATCGACCTGGAGGACGCCGATCGGATGGCAGCGGTACCGACCACCCACCCGGACGTGCGGCTTCTCCCAGCGCCGGAAGGTGAGGCGGATCGAGCCGTCGACGAGCCCGGCATGGAAGCGCTTCTGGAAGAGGAGCATCCGGGGAATCCTCACTCCGGGGCGGGGCCCTTGTCAGCGCTCGAATCCCCCAGGCCGAGGAGGCGAGCCAGGATCAGGAGGCCGAGCCCTCGTAGTCGTTGCCTGCGGGGCCCGGGTTCGCTGAACTGCCGGCCGCTCGGGAGGAGGGGACCTGGACCGGAGCCTCTGCGTGCGATGGGCGCTGCTGCTCCTCTTCCGGGCGCCGGACGCGCTCGCCCAGGAGCCGCCTCCGGCCGACGCGCCCGCTGCCCAGGGAGCTGCTCCCGCGTCCCCGACGGTCGAGACGCTTGGCATCCGCTGGACCTTCTTCGGTGAGCTGGTCCTCAGCGCCAACTACAACACCGCCACCATGGTCGTGGGGAGCATCCCCGGCTTCGTGCAGATCCGCTCCGCGGCGACCACCGGCCAGTTCAACGTCTCGCCGGGGAACACCTTCCTCGGCGTGACCGCCACCCCGCCCAGGTTCGGCCCGGTCCAGCTCGAGGCGAAGTTCGACATGGACTTCCGGAGCAACGCGCCCTACCTGAACGAGAACGCCTTCCTCCCCCTGGTGCGCAACCTGTACCTCGAGGCGTCCTGGACCCGGCTGCGGATCCTCGGCGGCCAGGCCTCGGACGTGCTCTCCCCACGGTCGGCGGCCTCGCTGAACTTCTATCCGCTGTCCTTCATCCCCGGGGACCTCGGGGACTACCGGCCGCAGATCCGCGTGGAGTGGCGGCAGCCGATCTCGGACGTCGTCGAGATGGACTTCCAGACCGCCATCGCCCAGGCGGTGCAGACCTTTCAGGTGAGCGGCACCATCCAGGCGACGCAAACCGGCCTCCCCGACTTCCAGGGGCACGTCGGGCTCGCCTTCGGGCCGGAGCGTCCGGACGGGGGCCCTCGTCTCTTCGAGTGTGGGATCGCCGGACACATCGGCCGGCGCCAGGTGGTGCTCCAGGACACCGGTGCGCCACCACCGGGCGAGGTGCGCCAGTACAGCAGCTGGTCCTTCGTCGCCGACGGGTCGCTGCGGCTCGGCGAGTCCACACTCATCGAGGGCGAGTACTTCATCGGCCAGCTGCTGGGCGACTACTCGGGCGCAATCTTCCAGACCGTGGACCCGGTGAAGAAGGTGCCGATCCGGGCACGCGGTGGATGGGTTCAGGTCACGCAGCAGATCGGCTCGCGCTGGACCGTCCACGCCGGGTTCGGCACCGACGACCCTTTCGACCAGGACCTGGCCACCGCCGAGCGCCGCACCAACACCGAGATCTTCGCCAACGGCATCTTCCGCATCGTGGGAGGGCTCCGCGTCGGGCTGGAGCTGAGCTGGTGGGCCACCCAGTGGGTGGACAACCCGACCGCCAACGCCTTCCGGGTGGAGACCGCGGTCCTCTACGCGTTCTGACTCACTTCTGCGCCTTGAGCGGGGTGGGTTGTGGCTTGTCGCTCGCTTCCGTCTTCCCGGCGTAGTGGCGTTTGAGCGACTCCTGTAGCCCGAGGGAGAAGCCATTCTCGATCACCTTCTCCAGCCGCGGGGCGAGCTGGAGCTTCGGGTCGCTCAGGTCGTCGCGGACGGCGATAGCACCGCTGGGCCGCGTTCCCTCGGTCGGTCCGCTGAGCCCGAGGGCGATCTTCCCGAAGAACACCTTGAGCGCGCTCCCTGGATCCCCATCCGAGCGGAGCTCGGTTCCGACCAGCTGGGGGTCGATGGTCCCGGTCAGCGTTCCCCCCACGCACCGGAAGGTCATCCGCATCGAGTAGCTGCCCGGGGTGAGGGAGATGTTCTCCTTCTTCGCCATGTACGCGCTGAGCTGCGAGGGATCGAAGCCCTCGGCCCCTGCGCTCCCGGCGAAGGTGAGCCGCTCCGCCCACGGGTCCGCAGTCACCGTGAACCAGACCGTCCCCTTGCCTCCGACGAGCCCCCGCGCGGCGACGACCATCGGACCCTCCGTCAGGCCCGGGCGCGAGGCGAGGTTCTCCAGCGTGGCCTCGATCCGGTGCGCCCAGACCATTGGCCACCCCTCCTTGTAGACCCAGGCGTAGAGGACCTCGGAGTCCCGGAGCTGGACGCGCTCCGCGACCGCGGGCACCGGGATGAGCTCCCGGAGGGTGGGCATTGGCGTGTCGGGGCCCGGCTCGGGCTCCTCGAGCACGACCTTCACGTGCTCGCCGTCGACGCTCCCGGCAAAGACGCCGCGGAGCAGCGGGCTCCAGCGCAGGGTGGCGGTGAGCCGCTCGGCGTAGAACGCCGGCTGCTTCACGTGCGCGTCCTTCCGGGTGATCTTCAGCCGGGTGATGGTGTACCGGAGGGGGAAGAGCGAGACGTCGACGTCCTGGAAATCGCCCCGGGCGCCCTTCAGGCCCGCGAGCGCCTCGCGCGTCTTGCTTCTGGCCAGCGGCCGCACGGCGATCGCGGCGACCAGGAGCGTGACCGCCACCACGCCCAGAAGGGCGAGGAGCACCCCTCGCAGCACCCGTGCTGTTCTCGTGCCCGCCACGCGGGCGGAAGATGGGTGCGCGATCCCCCGGAATCAACTGCCGGTGAACACTCGGCTCAGTTCCAGAGAGAACGGAGCGCGCTCCGGACCTCGGGGAGGAGGAAGGCGTCCTCGGCCGGGAGGGTCGCCCGGGGCGATCCGGGGAACGCGGCGCGCAGCTCGAACGCGGAGGCGACCGGCGGGGGAAGGAACCGGGTGAGCTGGGCTAAGGCGTGTCGGCCGCCCACCCCCGCCGGCCGGTCGAACCAGCGCAGCGGGAAGGTCACCGACAGGTGCCGCTTCGCCCGGGAGAGCGCCACGTAGAAGAGGCGGAGCTCCTCGTCGATCTCCTCGGGACTCCCGGTGGTCAGGTCGGAGGGGATGTTCCCGTCCGCGGCGTGCAGCACGTAGACCGCGTCGAACTCCAGGCCCTTCGCGGAGTGGATGGTGCTCAGGACCAGGTAGTCCTCGTCGAGCGACGGCGGCCCGGCCAGCTCCTGGGTGGAGCGGGGCGGCTCCAGCGTGAGCTCGGCGAGGAAGGCGGTCCGGTCGGCGAAGCCGGCGGCGAGCTGCTCCAGCTGCTCGAGGTCGCGGAGCCGGGCCGGGACGTGGTCGTAGCGCTCCTCGCACAGCGGGCGATAAAAACTTCGGATCCGGTGGACCTGCCCGGGGAGGGCAGGGCCGCCCGGCGCGGCGAGCTCCCGGCACAGCGCCACCAGGGCCAGCCAGTGGTCCCGCGCCGCCGCCGGTACGCGCGATGCGTCCCAGCGCTCGAAGGTTCCGCTCTGCTGCACCGGTTCGAGGAGCGTCCGCGCGGTCCGTGCTCCGACGCCGGGAAGCAGAGACAGCACGCGTGTCCCGGCCAGGAGGTCCCTCGGGTTCTCCACCAGCCGGAGGAAGGCCAGGAGATCTCGCACGTGCGCGGTCTCGACGAACCGGAGCCCGCCGTACTTGTGGAAGGGGATTCCCCGCCGGCCGAGCTCGACCTCGAGGTGCAGGCTGTGGTGCGAGGCGCGGAAGAGCACCGCCTGGCGACGGAGGTCGAGGCCCAGCTCGCGTCGCTCGAGGATCCGGCCCAGCACGTACTCGGTCTGCTCGGCCTCGTCGGCGCAGGTCACCAGCTCCGGCCGCTCGCCCGTGCCACGGCGCGACCAGAGGGTCTTGTGGTGACGCTCGCGGGCCTGGGCGATCACCCGGTTGGTGGCCTCGAGGAGCTGGGGCGTGCTCCGGTAGTTCTCGGAGAGCACGACCGTGCGGGCGCCGGGATGGAGCGCCGGGAAGTCGAGGATGTTGCGCAAGGTCGCCGCGCGGAAGCCGTAGATGGCCTGTGCATCGTCGCCCACCACCGTGAGCCCGCGGCCGGTGGGGCAGAGGCGGTCGAGGAGCTCGGCCTGCAGCGCGTTGGTATCCTGGTACTCGTCCACCAGCACGTGGTCGAACTGTGCGCGCACCGCCGGCCCGGCCGCGTCCGTCCCGAGCAGCGCGTGGAAGAAGAGGAGGAGGTCGTCGTAGTCCAGCACCCGCTGCTCGGCCTTCCGGTCCACGTAGGTGCGGAAGAGCAGCTTCAGCCCGTCGGCCTGCTCGGTGCACCAGGGAAAGCCGCGGGCGAGCACGGAGTCGAGCGGCGCCCGGGCATTGACGAAGCGACTGTAGATGTCGAGGCAGGTGGCCTTCCTCGGAAAGCGCCGCTTTCCGCGCCCCAGCTCCAGCTCGGCCCGGAGCAGCTCGAGGAGGTCCTCGGAGTCTCCGCGGTCGTGGATGGTGAATCCAGGATGCAGCCCGATACGCTCGCCGTGCTGCCGCAGCAGCCGCGTGGCCACCGAGTGGAATGTGCCCCCCCACACCCGCGAGGATGCCGGCCGGTCCGTGGACGCGCGCCCGAGCAGGCCATCCACCCGCCTCAGTAGCTCGGACGCTGCCCGGCGGGCGAAGGTCAGCAGGAGGATGCGCTCCGGCGGGACGCCGCGGCCGATGAGCTGCGCCACCCGGTGGGCGAGAGTGGTGGTCTTCCCGGTGCCAGCGCCGGCGACCACCAGCAGCGGAGCGTCGCCATGGAGCACTGCCTCGCGCTGCGCCTCGTTGAGCCCATCGAGCATTGGGAGGCCGGAGGCTAGTCGTCCTCCGTCGCCTGCTCAAGTGTTCAGTCCCGGCTCTCTCCGGCATTCCGTGGCCCGCTGCTTTGCGTTAGGTCACGGCCGCGGCATCCGGTCACACGGAGCCCCGGCGTCGGGTCCATCCCGGCCGCGGCGTCCGTGGGTCGCGCCGCAGGACATCGAGGAGGGGATCACACGTGACTCGTACGCTGCTTGCGGCGCTCTGCGCCGTTTTCATGGCCGCGCCGGCTTTCGCCCAGGACACCACCGTGGCGCCGACCTTCGCCTACGCGGAGAAGCCGAAGGAGGACGCCAAGCGCACCGGCTGGCAGGCCGAGGCCAAGGCCGGGCTGCTCTGGCTGGCCGGGAACTCCGACTCGACGAGCCTCAGTGCCGGGCTGAAGATCACCCGGGACGACCTCTGGCAGCGGTACTCGCTCACCGCGAACTACGCCTACGCCAAGTCGCGGCTCTACGTCGGGCCTGACCCGACGCAGCAGCTTCCCATCGGACCGGATGGCAAGCCGGTGGTGACCTCCTTCGACCAGCTCCGGGCCGACTCGGCCCTGAGCGCCCGGCTGTGGAACGTGACCCCCCGCTTCGACCAGTGGATCATCCACCGGAACGCTCCGGGCGATACCTCGGTCTACGTCCTGGGGAACATTGCCTCCGACTTCGCCGCGGGCAAGAAGCTGTTCGGCGGCGGTCAGGTCGGCGTGAGCACCCTGCTCGTCAAGGCGGGGAAGCACAGCCTGACCGGCGAGCTCGGCTACGACTACACGTACCTGCAGCCGTACGATCCTTCGCCAGGGGTCCACGCCGAGGGCTACGGCATCCACTCGCTCCGGGCGGCGCTTGCCTACATCTGGGACATCTCCAAGGCGACCAAGTTCACCGCCGGCGCCGAGTACCTGATCAACCTCAACAAGGAGACCGGGGCTCCGGACCCGAACGATCCGACCGGCGTCCCCGCATTTCAGGACCATCGGGTCAACGCCATCGTTGGTCTCACCACGCAGGTCTATGAGCGGCTCTCGCTCAACGTCAGCTGGACCGGTCGGTACGACGCGAAGCCCAACCTCGCGACGCTGCCGGCCGGAGTCAGCTCCTCCTCGAGGATCTTCCTCCGGACCTTCGACAGCATCACCCAGGTCCAGTTCGTCTACACCTTCGGCTGAGCCGGGGGCGTTGCCGGGTCCCCGGGCCGGGGCGACACTCCGGGGACGCCATGACAGTGAAGACCGAGTCGCAGGACGGCATCCTCGTCGTCACCATCGATCGGCCCGAGCGCCGCAACGCCGTCGACGCCGCCACCGCGTCGGCGCTGGCCTCCGCCTTCCGGACCTTCGACGGCGACCCTTCGCTCTCCGTCGCCATCCTCACCGGGGCCGGGGACACGTTCTGCGCCGGCGCGGACCTCAAGGCCCTGGCCGAGGGTGAGGCCCGTCCGGTGCATCCGGAGGGAGACGGGCCGATGGGCCCCACCCGGATGCGACTCGGGAAACCGGTCATCGCCGCCATCGAGGGCCACGCCGTGGCCGGCGGCCTCGAGCTCGCGCTGTGGTGCGACCTCCGGGTCGCCTCGGAGGAGGCGGTCCTCGGCGTCTTCTGCCGGCGGTTCGGCGTGCCGCTGGTGGACCTGGGCACGGTGCGGCTCCCTCAGATCGTCGGGCTCGGCCGGGCGATGGACCTGGTCCTCACCGGACGTCCAGTGAACGCGCAGGAGGCCTGGGGCATGGGCCTGGTCAACCGGGTGGTCCCCGCAAGCGAGGCGCTCCGCGCGGCGCTCGAGCTGGCCCGGGCGCTGGCCGCGCTCCCTCAGACCTGCCTGCGCAACGACCGGCTGTCGATGCTGGAGTCGCTCGACCTCGGCGCCCGGGAGGCGATGGAGAACGAGGTTCGCCGAGGTCAGCGGACACTCGCCTCCGGGGAGACGTCCGCCGGCGCTGCGCGTTTCCAGGGTGGGGCCGGTCGCCACGGCCGCTGAGGGCCTCATCCAGGGCTCGTTGAGACCGATTTAGGGACTGTTTAGGGAACGAACGCCCGCTGCGGCTGGCACAAGGCGCCGCACCGATGGCGCCCGTCCGCTTCCTTCTCGCCGTTCTCTGCGCGCTCGCCCCCGCCGCGCACGC
>DASXGF010000263.1:0-2407 GCA_036489275.1 Myxococcaceae bacterium
CGTTCGATTTCCTCGCTGGTGGCGGGGATCTCGGCGCGGACATGCGCCGGAAGGACTGGGCCGCCACTCCGCTCGGCGATGCCCGCCTCTGGCCGCAGAGCCTCCGCACCTCGGTGAGCATCTGCCTCAACTCGCGGATGCCGGTCCTCGTCTGGTGGGGCCGGGATCTGGTGATGCTCTACAACGACGCCTACCGGCAGCTCATCGGCGGAAAGCACCCCCGGGCGCTGGGGCAGCCCGGACGGGAATGCTGGCCGGAGATCTGGCACGTCATCGGGCCGATGCTCGACGCCGTGCTGAGCCGCGGCGAGTCGACCTTCTCGGAGAACCTCATGCTCCCCCTGGAGCGAAAGGGCTTCCCGGAGGAGTGCTACTTCACCTTCTCCTACAGCCCGATCCGCAAGGAGGCCGGCGGGGTCGGCGGCGTCTTCTGCTCGGTCGTCGAGACCACGTCCCAGGTGCTCGCGGCCCGCCGGACCCGCACCTTGCGCCGGCTGGCGGAGATCGCATCGGTGGGACGCACCGAGGCGGACGCCCTGGCCCTGGCGATGGAGGTGCTCGGGGACGACCCGGCGGACGTGCCGTGGGCGCTGTACCAGGGGGTCTCGGAGTCCGGGCTGGAGCCTCCGGTTTCTGTGGGTCTGGAGCGGCCCGAGGTCGAGGCGCTGTCGCCGCTGCTCCCGGGCTGCATCGAGCGCGCGCGTTCCAGCCGGCGTCCGGCGGAGCTCCCGTCGAACGAGGCAGACGTCGCCGGTCCGCGGGGCTGGGTCACCCCCATCGGAAAGAGCGGCTCGGGCCTGAGCGGCGTGCTGGTGCTCGGCCGCAGCCCCATGCTTGCCCTCGACGAGGCGTACCGGACGTTCTTCGAGCTGGTGGCCGCCGCGCTGGCCTCGTCGCTCGAGACCGCGCGGGCCTTCCACGAGGAGAAGCGGCGCGCCGAGGCGCTGGCCGATCTCGACCGGGCGAAGACCACCTTCTTCAACAACATCAGCCACGAGTTCCGGACTCCGCTCACGCTGCTCCTCGGCCCTCTGGACGAGCTTCGGGGCGCCGGCCTTCCGGAGGACGCCTCCGGGCAGCTCGAGCTGATCCGCCGCAACGCACTCCGGCTGCAGCGGCTGGTGAACGCGCTGCTCGAGTTCTCGCGCCTCGAGGCCGGGCGGGCCAACGCCACCTTCCGGCCCACCGACCTCTCGCGGCACACGCGGGATCTGGCCGGGAGCTTCCGCGCGGCGTTCGAGCGCGCCGGCCTGGAGCTGGAGGTGGACGCTCCTGGGCTCGGCCAGCCGGTCTACGTCGACCGGGACATGTGGGAGCGGATCGTCCTGAACCTCCTCTCGAACGCGCTGAAGTTCACCTTCGAGGGGAAGGTGACCGTCCGGCAGCAGCTGGACCGTGAGGAGGCAGTGCTCACGGTGAGCGATACCGGCACCGGCATTCCCGAGGCCGAGATCTCTCGACTCTTCGAGCGCTTCCATCGGGTGCTCGGGGCACGGTCGCGAACTCAGGAGGGCTCGGGCATCGGGTTGGCCCTGGTGAGCGACCTGGTGCGGCTCCACGGCGGTCGGATCTCCGTCCGCAGCCGTCTCGGGGAGGGGAGCGCCTTCGAGATTCGCCTGCCGCTCGGGTACCGGCACCTCGAGTCCGGTCATCTCGACCACGGGGACTCGGGAACCGAGGTCCGCCAGGCCGAGGCCTACGTCGAGGAGGCCATGCGCTGGCTTCCCGAGGCACCCCCGCCCCCGGTCGCGGGGACCCTGGTCGAGCTTCCGCGTGTCGTCCTCGCCGACGACAACGCCGACATGCGCGAGTACCTGGTCCGGCTCCTCGAGAGCCGCTTCCAGGTCGAGGCATTCCGGAACGGCACTGACGCGCTCTCCGCGATCGAGAAAGGCCGTCCCGACCTGGTCCTGACCGACGTCATGATGCCCGGGCTCGACGGCTTCGGACTGGTGGCGGCCATCCGGGCGGATCCAGAGCTCCGCGACACCCCGGTGCTGATGCTCTCTGCCCGCGCGGGAGAGGAGGCGCAGAGCGGAGGCCTGGAGGCCGGGGCGGACGACTACCTGGTGAAGCCGTTCTCGGCGCGCGAGCTCCTGGCCCGCATCGACGCGCACCTCGCCCGGCGGACGCTGCGTCGTCTCGAGCGGCAGCACGCGCGACAGCTCGCCTCGGTGTTCGAGAACGCGCCGGTCGCCATCGCGATGCTCCGGGGGCCCGAGCTGGTCTACGACTTCGCGAACCCCAGCTACCGGCTGCTGGTGGCCGGCCGCGACGTGGTGGGCAAGCCGCTCCTCACCGCGCTCCCCGAGCTGCAGGGACAAGGCGTCTTCGAGCTACTCCAGGGCGTGCTTCGCGCCGGGAAGCCCTTCACCCATCAGGCGCTCCGGGTGGAGCTCCAGCGGCA
>DASXGF010000275.1:0-2840 GCA_036489275.1 Myxococcaceae bacterium
TATCGTCGAGCTCGAGCTGCGGTTCACCGAGCAGCAACGGCTACTCCAGGAATTGAGCGACGTGGTCTACGCCCAGGCCCGGAGCCTGGAGCGTCTGGAGCACGAGCTGGCCGCGATGGGCCAGAAGGTCGCGGCAATGGAACCGGGTCTGGTGGACGCGAACCTCGTCGAGCGCCCGCCGCACTTCTGAGGTCAATGGTCCTTCGGACCGAACTGGAACTCGAAGACGTACCGGACGTCCACCGTGATGTGATGCAGCATCGCCGGGTCCCAGCGCTGGCGAGCGAGCCAGCTCAGCCCGAGGCCATTGGCACCCTTCACCGGATGGAGGACGACACAGCTCTCCGCGGTGCCCTCGCGGGTCACCAGGCATCGGATGACCAGGGTTCCGTGGAGGCTCTCGTGGGGAGTCTGGTCCGGAGGCGGGTCGGCAGGCCCGGCCGGGCGCTTGAGATTGGGGGGCTGCACATCGGGCCCTTCGGACCACTCGTCCGGCGGCTGCGGCGAGTCGATGTCCCGGACCTCGAAGACGTGGATCGCGACGGGCTCACCGTCGACCCACACCTCGACCCGGTTCGAGCCGAGATGGGCCTTCCAGAGGAAGCGCTGCACGGTGTTGACCCCGGCGACGAGCTGGGTCGACTCGTCCTGTGCCGGCCGGGCCGCACCGGCCTGGGTCAGGGCGACCCGGAGGACGTGGGCGGCCTGCGCGGCCTCGATGCGTAGCGCGAGGATGACGGAGTCGGTCCGGGAAAACACCCGCTGCGACACCACGGTCCCCTCGAGCTTTCGACCGACCTCGAACGAGGTGATCCGGTAGGGATCGGACCAGAGGCCAGCGTCTGCCTGGTTCGGCCCTGCGACCGGCGTGGTGCTGCACCCGAGCAGGAGCGCGAGCCCCGCCAGGAATGGATGGGCGTTCCGCTTCACGGCGCTACCCGAACCGGGTGTTCACCTGGATCTTGCCCTTCAGGGTCTGGTGCACCGGGCAGCGCTCGGCGATCTCGATGAGCTTCGCGCGCTGCTCCTCGTTCAGGGCGCCCTCGAGGAAGACGATCCGGTCGATGACGTCCATCTTCGCGTCCCTCGTGTCGCAGTCGACGCAGTCCTGGGCATGCACCTTCCGGTGCTGGAGCGTGACCCGCGCACGCTCCAGCGGCCACTTCCGACGGTCGGCGTAGATCCGGAGCGTCATCACCGTGCAGGCGCCGAGGCCGGCGAGGAGCATC
Organism: Myxococcaceae bacterium; assembly: GCA_036489275.1. Classification (GTDB taxonomy): domain Bacteria; phylum Myxococcota; class Myxococcia; order Myxococcales; family Myxococcaceae; genus RPRB01. The sequence goes on from DASXGF010000275.1 coordinate 1,230, forward strand.
TCGTACGGCGTCGGCCCGGCGTCCGCACCGCCAACGGCGATCGGCTCGTCGACGACGAGGTGGTGCCCGCCTACCTCGACGTCGGTGCGGAACCCCGTCACCGGTCCCGCCACCACGACACTCCTCGGCTCCTGGCTCGGCAGCTCTCCCATGGCGTCGCCTCCTCCCAGGTCACGCTACCAGCACCCGTTCCCCGTCGCCCGGCGCCGAGCACGCAATGCGGTTGTGAGGCGCGACGCGGGCGCTCAGGACCTCGAGACCACGCGCGGCACGGCCTGCGCCGCTTCGGTCCGCGCCTCGTCGAACAGCGGCTTCAGCTCGACGTCGGTGAGGGTCTCCTTCTCCAGCAAGAGACGCGCGGCCTTCTCCAGAGTCTGCCTCCGCTGGGCGAGCAGGGTGCGACAACGCTCGGAGGCGTTCTGGACGATCTCCCGCACCGCGAGGTCGATCTCCCGTGCCGTCTCCTCGCTGAAGCTGCGGCGGCTCATCGCCTGCGGGCCGAGGTAGTTCTGGCTCTCGTTGTCGTAGGACACCGGACCGAGTCCAGGGACCATCGCGTAGCGCGTGGCCATGCTCCGGGCGATGTCGGTGGCCTTCGCCAGGTCGTCCGAGGCGCCGGTCGAGGTGTGCTCGAAGACCAGGCCCTCCGCGGAGCGGCCCCCGAGGAGAACGACCAGCTTCCCCTCCAGCTCCTCGCGGGTCATGAGGTAGCGGTCCTCGGTGGGGCGCTGGAGCGTGTATCCCAGCGCGCCGATGCCGCGGGGGATGATGCTGACCTTGTGCACCGGGTCCACGTTGGTGGTCGCCGCCGCGGCCAGCGCGTGCCCCATCTCGTGGAAGGCGACGATCTCCCGCTCCCGGGGGTTGAGGAGCCGGTTCTTCTTCTCCAGGCCGGCGACGATGCGCTCGATGGCGGCGTCGAAGTCCTGCCGCTCCACGGCCGTCGCCTTCCTCCGCGTCGCGCTCAGCGCCGCCTCGTTCACCAGATTCGCCAGGTCCGCGCCGGTGAATCCAGGGGTCAGCGCGGCGATCTGGTCCGGATCCACCGAGGGGCCGATCTTCACCCGCGCCATGTGGACCTTGAGGATGGCCACCCGGCCCTGCCGGTCGGGGCGATCCACCAGGACCTGCCGGTCGAACCGCCCGGCCCGTAGCAGCGCCGGGTCGAGGATCTCCGGCCGGTTCGTGGCGCCGATGAGCACGATGCCCACGCTCTGGTCGAAGCCGTCGAGCTCCACCAGGAGCTGGTTGAGCGTCTGCTCCTTCTCGTCGTGCCCGCCGACCAGGCCCGAGGCGCCGCGGGCGCGCCCGAGCGCGTCCAGCTCGTCGATGAAGATGATGCACGGCGCCTTGGCCCGTGCCTGCTCGAAGAGGTCGCGAACGCGGGCCGCGCCCACGCCGACGAACATCTCCACGAACTCGCTGCCGCTGATGGAGAAGAACGGGACGCCCGCCTCACCGGCCACGGCGCGGGCCAGCAGCGTCTTGCCGGTGCCCGGCGGGCCGACCAGGAGCACGCCCTTGGGCATCCGGCCGCCCAGCCGCGAGTACTCGTCGGGGCTCTTCAGGAACTCCACCACCTCGGCCAGCTCGGCCTTGGCCTCGTCCACC
>DASXGF010000284.1:0-1944 GCA_036489275.1 Myxococcaceae bacterium
GCCCGCGCCGGGGCGAACTTCGGCGCGAAGTCCTCTCGCCCGGCCAGTTTGGCGAGCACGTCGACCAGCTCGAGCACGCTCGCCTCGCGCCCGGTGCCGATGTTGACCGCGCCGCCGAGCCGCGTCGCCCCGGCCGCCAGCGCCGCCTCGAGGTCGCTCCGGCGGGTCTTCGCCGTCAGCATGTAGAGCGGGACCGCCGCCGTCGCCGGATCCCCCTTCAGCATCCGGCACACGGTGAGCCCGTCCATTCCGGGGAGCACCACGTCGAGGAGCACCAGGTCGAAGCGAGAGCCGCGTGCCAGCCGGAGCCCATCGGCGCCGGTGCCCGCGGTCTCCACCTCGACGGGCCCATCGTCGAGCATGCTCCGCACGAGCTCCCGGATGACGGGCTCGTCCTCCACGACCAGGATCCGGAACGGAGAGCGGGGGTCCACGAGGGTCGGACCGCGATGTCTATCACGTCCGCCCCGGCCGCACGTGCCCCGCCCATTGGTTCAGCGCAGGGGGGACACTCCCGCGGGGTCCGTCCACCCCTCAAGACCGTTCGGTAGGCGCACACGGACGAAGTCGCCGGAACGGTCGAGCATCCGCAGCTTCACGCCCGGGTGGAGCTCGAAGGAGACCTTGCTCCTGGGCTCCGGGACCTCGTGCACGGGCAAGGTCCGGGCCAGCACCACGCCTTCCTGGACCGCCTCCTGGCTGTACAGGTGGGCCGCCAGCACCGCGCCTGCCGGGGCGCTGAGCACCAGGGCGGAGGCCGCCCCACCCAGGAGCCACCCGCGCCAGCGCCGGAGCACCACCCGCGCTGCGAGAAGCAGGAACCCCGTCGCCCACAATCCAGCGAAGAGCCCTCCGGCCAGCACCGGCGAGGTGGCCACCGAGACGCGCTCGACGAACGGCTCCTCGCCCTGCGAGCCCACCAGCTGATCCAGCTGCCGGCCGCGGGCGATGGTCAGGTTCGCCTCGACGTCGGAGCCGCCCCCAGCCCGCCGCGCCTGCTCCAGGGCGTAGATCGCCTCGCCGACCTTTCCCTGTGCGAGCGCGGTGGTGCCGAGGTTGTAGAGGACGTCGGGCCCGTCGTGGCCCTGCTCCACGAGCGTGCGGAAGGCCTCCTCCGCCGCCGGCACGTCGCCGCGGCCGTAGGCCTGCAGCCCCTGCTGGAAGAGCAGATCGGCGTCGCCGGCCATCAGGCGCCCTCCCATCCGCCGACGAGCGCCTCGGCGTCGGCCAGGACCGCCGCCCGGTCCATCCGCGCCGCGCCGGGGGCGAAGCGAACCTCGTCGCAGGAATCTTGAACGCGGGCGACCCGGGCCTGGAGCTCCGCAGGCACTCCGGCGGCGACGAGCCGCTCGCGCAGGGCCTCGCGGGTGAGCCCGGTGACGGGGAGCCCGAGCCGGAGCGAGAGCAGCTCGGCCAGCGCCCCGTCCACCTCGGCGGAGAAGGCGGCGTCGTCCATCGCCTGGCCCCCGCTGCGGAGCGCGGCGAGACGGGCCCGAACCCGCTGCTCGCGGCGACGGAGCACCGCGCGAGGATCCGACCTCGCCCGCTGGCGCTGCACCGCTCCACCCGCGAGCGCACCGGCGAAGGCGAGCGGCGGCAGCGCGAGCAGCGCGAGGAACCATCCCCGGCGCCAGGGCGGCGCAGGCCGGTCGATCGACGCCGAGATGCGAAGCGGCCGGAGCGCCGTGGCGTTGAGCACGTTGCGCGCCGCGGGCTCGTCGCTCCGACCCGCCGCCGTCGCCACCGGACTCGACCCGGTCCCTGGAGACACGGCGAGGGTGAGGGGCGAGGTCCGGCTCTTCTCGTACCGGCCGGTGTCGGGGTCGAAGTAGGCCAGCTCCATCGCCGGGATCTCGAAGGTGCCGGTCTGCTGCGGGAGCACCAGGAACTCCTGCGTCCTCCGCCCCTGGATTCGCCCGCGCACCGTCGACGTCTTGTCGTTGG
>DASXGF010000389.1:0-3954 GCA_036489275.1 Myxococcaceae bacterium
GCGTCGTCGATCGAGGCGCGGCTGACTGCGGCGGTCGCCCTCGGGCCGGCGCTGGCGGAGGGCATCGAGCGCGCCGCCTGCGAGGCGCTGGGCTGCGGGTTCGTCCCTCGTTGTCACCCGCCAGAGCGCGGGCTATAGGCCGAGCCGCCATGCCGAACGTCGTGGTCGTGGGTGCGCAGTGGGGCGATGAAGGGAAGGGCAAGGTCGTCGACCTGCTCACCCAGCACGCCCAGGTGGTCGTGCGCTTCCAGGGAGGCAACAACGCGGGTCACACCCTGGTGGTGGGCGGCGAGAAGACCATCCTCACCCTCATCCCGAGCGGCATCCTCCACGCGGGAAAAACGTGCGTGATTGGCAACGGCGTGGTCCTCGATCCCTCGGTGCTGGTGGCGGAGATCGACGCGCTCCGCGCACGGGGAGTGATCCGTTCCGAGGCCCAGCTCATCGTCTCCGAGTCGGCGCACGTCATCTTCCCCTGGCACAAGCACCTGGACGTGCTCCGGGAGAAGGCCCGCGGCGACACGCCGATCGGCACGACCGGCCGGGGAATCGGCCCCGCCTACGAGGACAAGGTCGCGCGGCGCGGGATCCGGGTGCGGGATCTGCTCGACGCCGGCCGGCTCGCGCGGAAGGTGGAGGAGCGGCTGAGCGGCGCGCTCGACGAGCTCCGGTTGCTCGCGGGTCGTGCAGGAACGGAGCTTCCCCCTCTGGACCCGGTCGCAATCGCCCGCGAGTACGCCGCCTTCGGCGTCCGGCTCCGTCCGCACGTGCGGGACGCTTCGCTCTACCTGCACGGTGAGGCCCGGGCCGGCGCGCGGATCCTCTTCGAGGGGGCGCAGGGAACGTTGCTCGATGTCGACCACGGCACGTATCCGTTCGTGACCAGCAGCAACTGCGTCGCGGGGAACGCGGCGGTCGGCTCTGGGCTCGGCCCCACCCAGATCGACCGCGTGGTGGGCATCAGCAAGGCGTACACCACGCGGGTTGGCGGCGGACCGTTCCCGACGGAGCTCAAGGACGAGATCGGCGAGCGACTCCGCAAGGTCGGCGACGAGTTCGGTTCGGTGACGGGCCGCCCGCGGCGCTGCGGATGGCTGGACGGGGTGGTGCTCCGCTACGCGGCGCGGGTGAACGGCCTGTCCGGGCTGGCGCTGACCAAGCTGGATGTGCTCTCCGGGCTGCCCGAGCTCAAGCTCTGCACGGCCTACGCGCTGCGGGGCGCGCAGACCGAGGACTTCCCCTCCGACGTCGACGAGCTCGCGGAGGTCTCCCCGGTCTACGAGACCCTCCGCGGCTGGGACGAGCGGCTGGCCGGGGTGCGGAGCTTCGAGCAGCTGCCCGCGGCGGCCCGCGTGTACGTTCGCCGGGTGGAGGAAGTCGCCGGTGTGCCCGTCGTCTGCGTCTCGGTGGGCGCCGACCGCGGCGAGACCATCCTCCTCGCCAATCCGTTCGACACCGCAGCCCTCCGCTGAACGTCGGCCCGCGCGCGGGCGACAAGCCCCGGTCGAACATGGGTCGAACCGGCCGTTGAAGGTGCCAGACACCTTCAATGCGCGCTCGATGGAGCCGAGGGAGCTCAACCCCATAGGATCACAGGGAACTTGGGCCCTCGATCGACCTCGCTCGACGAGCCGCGATTGACAGGTGACCGTGGGTCACTTAGTGCGTCGGGCGCAGCGTCCACACGGCTCAGAGAGCGAGTGCAGGCCATGAGACAGCCCATCGAGATGGGTTCGACGCAGGACTGGCGGGCGGAGATCCGGCGGCTCTTCGAGCTGCAGGCGGCGTCGCGGTGGACGGTGTCGCGCTCGAGCGCCGCGGAGCGAAGGAAGAAGCTTCAGCGACTGAAGGCCGCTCTGGAGAAGCACCGGGCGACCGTGGCGGAGGGCATCCGCCGCGACTTCGGGCGCTCGGCGGACGAGTCGGAGTTCATCGAGATCCACCCGTGCGTCGAGGAGATCAACCACGCCATCGCTCACGTGGCCGAGTGGATGCGTCCCGAGCCCGTCGAGGCGCCGCTGCTCCTTGCCGACACCGCCAGCGAGATCCGCTGGGAGGCCCGCGGCCAGGTCCTCGTCCTCTCGCCCTGGAACTACCCGGTGTTCCTGGTCATCGGCCCGCTGGTCGGCGCGATCGCCGCCGGGAACGTGGTGATCCTCAAGCCCTCGGAGAAGGTGCCCGAGACCAACCGCGCGCTCCGCGCCGTCCTCGCCGACGCCTTCGCCGAGAACGAGGTGGCGATGGTGGAGGGGGAAGTCCCCGTCGCCGAGGCGCTGCTCGAGCTCCCCTTCGACCACATCTTCTTCACCGGAAGCACCCGGGTGGGGAAGGTGGTGATGGCCGCCGCCGCGAAGAACCTCGCCTCCGTCACGCTCGAGCTCGGGGGCAAGTCACCGGCGATCGTCGCTCCCGACGCAAACCTCCCGCGCGCCGCGCACGCCATCGCCTGGGGGAAGTTCGTCAACGTCGGCCAGACCTGCGTCGCTCCCGACTACGCGCTGGTGCCCGAGGGCGAGCGTCAGGCGTTCGTCGACGGGGTCCGGGCCGCCCTCGAGCGGAGCTACGGCCCGGAGCCCAGCTGGGCCACCAATCCGGAGATCGCACGCCTCGTCGACCCTGGCGCCTTCGCCCGGGTCAAGGGCCTGGTGGACGACGCCGTCTCGCGGGGAGCCAAGGTGGTCGTCGGCGGGGACGCGAATCCCGCGCAGCGCTACCTCGGGCCCACCGTGGTCGTCGACGTGCCGGCCGACGCCCCTCTGCTCCAGGAGGAGATCTTCGGGCCGGTCCTGCCGGTGGTGACCTACCGCACCTTCCCCGAGGCCCTCGACTACGTCCGGAGCCGGCCCAAGCCGCTCGCGCTCTACGTCTTCTCGAAGTCGCGGAAGAACGTCGAGGCCACCCTGACCGAGACCACCTCCGGCGGCGTCAGCGTCAACAACACGCTGCTCCACCTCGCCAACCCGGGGCTTCCCTTCGGCGGCGTCGGCCCGAGCGGCATGGGCAACTACCACGGGCGCGCCGGCTTCCGGACCTTCAGTCACGAGCGCGCGGTGCTGCGTCAGCAGGGAAATCCGATGGCCCGCTGGCTCGCCCCGCCCTACGGCGCCCGCATGAACCGGATGGTCGCCCGGCTCGCACAATGGCTGGAGTGACCGTTCTCCGGCGTGCCCGGACCCCCGAGCACAAGCACCAGCGTCGCCTGGACATCCTCGATCGCGCCTGGGAGCTCTTCGAGTCCCGTCCCTGGGCCGAGCTCACGATGAGCGACGTTGCCGAGGCGTCCGGCCTCTCGAAGGCGGCGCTCTACCGCTACTTCGACACCAAGGAGGCGCTGTTCCTCGAGGTGGAGGCGGCGCGCCTCGGAGAATGGCTGCAGGCGCTCGGGACGGAGCTCGATCGCCTCCCCAGGCCGGCGAGCCCGGATGCCGTGGCCGCGCTGCTCGCCGACTCCCTTGGCCGTCGCCCGGCGCTTCCGCGTCTCCTCGCGCTCCTCCACGTCAGCCTCGAGCAGAACGTCCCCTTCGACGCGGCGCTCGCCTTCAAGCGCGCGCTGCACGAGCGGCTGGTCCGGCTCGGCGAGCGGCTGGAGTCGGCGCTCGGCTCGCTTCCGCCCGGCGCGGGGCTCGGCGCGGCGCTTCAGCTTCACGCGCTGTGCATCGGCCTCTGGCAGGTGGCGGACGCGGGTCCGGTCATGCGGCGCCTCCTCGACAGGCCGGAGCTGCGCTCTCTGCGCGTCGAGTTCGGGCCCGCGTTGAAGCATGGCGCCGCGAATCTGCTGCGCGGGCTGGCGGCCGTGCCGGCGAGCTCGGCAACCACCCGGGGCGTTCGCTAGCGCGGCCCGGGGGCGGTTGACTTTCGGGTCAATCCCGTCGTGTCCTCGGTCGCATGGCCGAGGCCTTCATCATCGATGCAGTCAGGACTCCCCGCGGGAAGCGGAAGGGAAGCCTGGCCGGA
>DASXGF010000405.1:0-6735 GCA_036489275.1 Myxococcaceae bacterium
TGGATCGCCCGGACGTGTCTCGCCGTTCTCGCGCTGGGAGTGACGGCGCGTGCCCAGGACCAGAAGAAGCCCGAGGAGAAGCACTGGAGCTACGTGCACGGCATCACGCCTGCGAAGTGGGGAGAGGTCTCGCCCACCTGCTCCACGGGCACCCATCAGAGCCCGGTGGACCTCTCGTCGGGGCACGCGAAGGCCCAGTCACCGGAGCAGCCGCTGGAATTCTCCTGGTCGAAGTCGACCGGTGAGCTCGTGGACACCGGACACAGCGAGCAGGTGAATTTGCCGCCGGGGAGCTCCATCACCTACGGCGGGACGAGGTACGAGCTCCAGCAGTTCCACTTCCACACCCCCTCGGAGCACACCCTGGACGGCAAGGCCGCGCCGATGGAGGTTCACTTCGTCCACAAGTCGGCCGACGGGAAGGCGGCGGTGGTGGGCATCTTCCTGAAGCAGGGGACTGCTCCGTCCCCGTTCGCCCCGGTGCTGACCGCGCTGCCCGCGGCGGGCGAGAAGCGGACCGTGGAGGTGGATCTCGCCGGGGTGCTCCCGAAGGACACGAAGCACTTCGCCTACGCCGGCTCGCTGACCACGCCGCCCTGCAGCGAGGAGGTGCAGTGGATCGTGATTCGCGCCCCGGTCACGGTCTCCAAGGCGGAGATCGACGCCTTCCGCGCGAAGTACCCGAAGAATGCCCGGCCGGTGCAGCAGCTGAAGGGGCGGACGGTGGCGATCGCGCCCTGAAGTCCGCCGGGCCCGAGAGCGGAGTGGCTACGTCGCGGGCCGTCTCCGGTTACCGCGTTGCAGACACGTCACGCGGGGCGGCACGGGTAACCGGCGCGCCGGAGCGCGAGTACCGGGAGCGTGCGCTCGAACTCGCGGCGTCCACGCTCCGGTGCGGACGAGCTGCCCGATCTGCTCCCGCGTCTGCTCGCCGGCGACGAGGCGACCTTCACCCGGGTGGTGACGCGCTGGCACCCCGGCCTGCTGCGCCTCGCCACGGCGATCACCGGGAACCCGTCGATTGGCGAGGAGGTGGTCCAGGACGCCTGGGCCTCCGCGCTGAGGTCGCTCCACACCTTCGAGGGTCGGGCCAGCCTCCGGACGTGGGTCCACCGGATCTGCGCGCACCTGGCGCTGGCGCGCACCCGCCAGGAGGGACGCTCTCCCCTGGCCGCCGATCCGGCGGTGCTCGATCTCGGCTCGTTCGACGAGGCCCGTGCCTGGCGCGCGCCGCCGGAGCGCTGGCTCGACGAGACCCCGGAGACGGTCGCGGCGCGTCGAGAGGTCCTGGCCTGCATCGAGCGCACGCTCGTGGGGCTTCCGCTCCGGCAGCGCGCGGTCATCACCCTCCGCGACGTGCAGGGCTTCAGCGCGGAGGAGGCGTCGGAGATCCTCGGGATCAGCGACGTGCACCAGCGGGTGCTTCTCCACCGCGCGCGGAGCCGGGTGCGCGCGGCCTGCGACCACTACTACCGGGAGCTCCGGTGAGCCGCCCCGGCCTCGCGCCTCACGCCCGCTGCGAGGTCACCGCCGCCACCCAGCCGTCGGCGAACCAGCTGAGCACCGTCTTGAACGCGGTGTGGGCCGGGTCCGCCTCGCCGGCGAAGGTGGCGCAGACGTCCTCCAGCGTTCCGCCCTCGCGGGCGACCATCAGCGCGCGCGCCTCGGGCTCGGAGAGGCCGGTGTGGAAGACCTTGAGCTCCTGCCGCCACACCACCAGCGTGCCTGGCCCGGGAATCGGCTCGGGCACCTCGCCGCTGTCCGCCTCCAGCGCGTCCCAGAGCGGCCGGACGTCGTGCTGGAGCCGCAGGACCCGGAGCGACGGAGAGAAGAGAAAGCGCGCGCCGGGGAGGGCCTCGGGGTCGAGCGACTGCAGCTCGGCGGCCCCGGCCACGGGCGCGTTCGGTGCGGTGCGCACCTCGGACCGTGCCCGCTCCAGCAAGGCCAGATCCGGCAGGTCCGCCCGGATGCCCCGGTAGGTGCGGAGCCAGGCCCCGAAGTGGCGCCCGGCCTGCGCGATGTCCGGCGAGCGGCTGGGGTGCTCGTGGAGGTAGGCGCGCACCAGCTCGACGAAGGCGTCGTGGCCGATGACCCGGGAGACGTGCGGGACGTCCTCCGCCACCGCATCCACCAGACGGTGGAGGTACATCCGGGCGTAGATCTCCACCCGCTCCAGCGCGTCGAGCGGCGGCCGCGCCACCACCTCGTCGCGAAGCTCGTCGTCGCGCCCGGGAACCATCCCGGTGATCCGGCCGTGGAGCAGCGCCTGGAGCTCGGCGAGCGTCACGCCGCATCCTCCAGCACTGCCTTCTCGAAGGCACGCGCCTTCTCCGCCTCGGCGAGCACCTCGTCCAGCGGGGGAATGTGGTCGTCCCACTCGACCAGCGTGCTCACCCGGCCGAAGCGGCGGACCGCGTCGCGGTAGAGCGCCCACACCGGATCGGGTACCGGCGCATCGTGGGTGTCTAGGAGGTGCGTCCCGAGGTCCTGGTGGCCCGCGAGGTGGAACTGCCCCACGCGATCCACCGGGATCCCGCGGAGGAACTCGCCCGCATCGAAGCCGTGGTTGGTGGCGCTGACGAAGACGTTGTTCACGTCCAGCAGCAACAGGCAGTCCGCCCGGCGGGCCACCTCGGCGAGGAAGTCCCACTCCGGGATGCGCGATTCGGCGTAGGTCAGGTAGCTGGAGACGTTCTCCAGCAGGATGCGCCGCCCGAGCTGCTCCTGCACCTCGGAGACGCGCGCCACCACGTGGGCCAGCGACTCCTCGGTGAACGGCATCGGCAGCAGATCGTGCGCGTTGTGCCGGCCGAAGGTTCCCCAGCAGAGGTGGTCGGACACCCAGGCCGGCTCCACCGCGTCGGCCAGCGCTCTCACGTCGCGCAGGTACGCGGTGTCCAGCGGATCCACCGAGCCCACCGAGAGCGAGACCCCGTGGAGCACCACCGGCCGGTCCCTGCGCACCGCCTCCAGCACCGCCCGCGGTCGCCCGCCGACGTTCAGGAAGTTCTCGGTGATGACCTCGAACCAGTCGGCGCGCCGGCCCTGCTCGAGCAGATCCGGAAAGTGCTTTGTCCGGAGACCGATGCCGTGACCGAGGAAGGGAACCATGTGCCGCGCCGGAGAAAAGCACACCGGAGCCGGGGCCGCCTCCGGGTGAGGGAGGCCGCACCGGCTCCGGCGCAGGAGTGTTCCAGGGACTACTTCTTGGCGGTGACGATCTTCCCGCCCTTGTCCGTGCACTCCTTCTCGGTCTTGGTCGGGGCCCAGCCCTGCCCCTTGCAGCCGTTCTGTCCGCCGCAGCCGTGGCCGCCGCCCGCGCACGAGCCGGTGCCCTTGCACGAGTTGATCCCGGCACACTTCACCTCGCCACCGGCCTTGTCGTGGCCAGCGGCCTTGTCGGCGGCGTGGGCAGCGGTGGCGAACATCGCGCACACGGCCGAGGCGATGAGGGCCCCCTTCAGGTTCTTTCCGTTCATGTTCGACACTTCCTCTCTTCGTGGGGACTGCGGGTGGACGGCCGCGGCAAGCACGGCGCGGTGTCTCCGCTCGCACGGGGGCGAGCGGAATGTCCAGGCGGCGAGGCGAACAAAGTCAGCTCCAGCGTACCCTCCTCCGCGACCACCTTGGCCAGCGACTGGACCCGGGCCAGCCACCCCTCGGTGAAGCGGGGGCCGATCCGGTAGGCCTCCCGGTGGAAGCGCTCGACCCGGGCGCGCACCCGGTAGAAGCCGTCCTCGAGACGCACGAGGGTGCCCGTCACGTGCTCGCGCCCGCCATCCTCGCGAGGACGCCCGCACACGGTGAACGGAACCTCGGCCTCGAACTGGGTGCTCTCACCGGGCGTCTGGGGAAAGGACACCTCGATCCGGTCCAGTTGCGCTGCGAGCGTGCAGCGAGCGGGGTCACCCTTGCGGTTGGTGGCCCACTGCCGGAAGTGCTCGGTCTTGGTCGGGTCGGCGTCCACGGTGATGCTGGTCAGGGGTACGGAGCAGCGCCCGGACAGGTTACGGCTCTCGGGGCTCAGCTGGATGTCGCAGCCCACGGCAGAGGAGGTCGCGGTGATGCGCTCGCCGAGCGGTGCGTCGAACACCCCGTTCAGCGTGTTGTTCCCGGCCTCCGCCTCGACGCGCAGCGTCTGGCCCGGGGAGGCGAGCAGCACCAGCAGGAGGACCGGACCGGAGACGACCATCGGTGGTCAGGTGTCGCCGCCGGCCCGGAGCGTTACGTGGGCGTCGACGGCCGCGGCGCGGAGGTCCTGCCGGCTGGCGGAGATCTGGCTGATGCTCCGCTCCACGAGCAGATCCAGGCTCCAGTCCAGCACCACGCGGACCTTGTTCCCGAAGCCGACGAGCTTGGTCAGGTAGAGGGTGCGCCACACGAACCAGGCCAGGGCTCCGGACATGCGCACCCCGAGGAGATCCACCGCGGCGAAGTGCTCGCCCACCGAGACCAGCGCGCCGTAGTTGAAGTACCGGAAGGGCTTCAGGGGCCGGCCGCGGATCAGCGCCACGAGGTTTCTTCCAGTGTGGGTGCCCTGCTGGAAAGCCACCTGGCCCAGCGGCGGAAGCGTCTTCCCCTCGTGCTGGCACATTGCAGCATCGCCCAGGACGAAGACCGTGGGGTGTCCGGGGACGCGCAGGTCCTCCTCCACCGGCACCCGGCCCGAGGGGTGCTTTGGCAGGTCCACCGCGGCCAGCAGTCCCGCCGGCTTCACCCCCGCGCACCAGACCGTGGTGCGGGTGGAGAGGGTCTCCCCGCCGTCGAGCGTGACGGCGAACTCTCCGACCCCGAGAACCTTGCGCCCGGTGAGCACGCGGACCTCGAGCGCCCGGAGCTGCTCCGAGGCCCGCTCCACCACCACGGGGTGCCAGCCGGGGAGGATCTGCGGCGCGGACTGGACGAGCACCAGGTTCACCTCGGCGGGATTCACTTCGGGGTAGCGGACGAGGAGCACGTGCTCCACGAGGTCGCGGATCTCTGCCAGCAGCTCCACGCCGGTCGGCCCGCCGCCCACGACCACGAAGCGGAGCAGGGCCGCGCGGCGCTCGGCGGAAGGCTCCTGCGCGGCCAGCTCGAAGCAGTCGATGATGTGGTTGCGCACCGAGACCGCGTCACCGAGCTCGCGCATGAAGAAGGCGTGCTCGGCCACTCCAGGCGTCCGGAAGGTCTGGGTGTCGCTCCCCGGGGCGAGGACCAGCGCGTCGTAGGGGATCTGCCGGTGAAGGGCGGTGGAGTGCTCGTCCACGTCCGCCCGGGCGCGCACCACCTTCGCCGCCAGATCGATGGACTCGACGGTCTCCTTGCGGAAGACGACGTTGGTGGCCTCGAAGATGCGCCGGAAGGGATAGGTGACCTGCCGGGTCTCGATGGCGCCTGTCGCGACCGAGGGCAGGAGCGGCGGGAAGAGGAAGTAGTTACGCCGGTCGAGGACGGTGATCTCCAGCGCTCGGTGGTGCCCGAGCTGGCGGTCCAGCTCCATCGCCGCGTACAGCCCGGCGAAGCCCCCGCCGACGATGACCACGCGAAAGGGTTCGGAGCGGCCCGTCGCGTCCCACCGGACGTGGAGCCACATCTCTCGCAATGGGCGACCGACCAGGTAGAGCAGGCCGACGCCGAGCAGCAGCACCACCGCCCCGAGGAGCGCACGGGCGATCCCCAGCATCGGCAGGAGCAGCCAGCACAGGACGTCCAGCACCGCGAGCCCGAGGAGGAGCCCGGTCACCGCCGCCCGGGCACGGCGGGCGAGCGCCACCCGCGCGAAGAGGCGCGAGGCCACGCCGCCCACCAGCACCAGCGAGAGCACGTGGACCACGAACAGCGCGTGGAACCACGGGCCGGCGTAGGCGCGGACCTTCATCAGCATCGAGCCCCACCCGAGGAAGCCCCCGACGGTGAGGGACCAGTTGGTCAGGAGCACCGAGAGGACGACTCCTCCAGCGAAGAGCGCCGCTCCGGTCAGCAGACCGAGGCTGGCCAGGAGCTTGCGGCCCGTCGAGAGGTTCACCAGGGCATACGCGTCACGGCGGTTCATGGGAGCCGGCGAGGAGAGGGCCCGGGCTGCGCCGGCGTTACAGCGCACGAAGCGTTTGCGCCCGGCGGTGGATCCGTGGCTCACTCCCCGTCCTCACCGGGGAGGCCGCATGACGGGGACGGCATCCGCGCCCGCGACAGGCGCACGAGTCACGGTGGATGCCGGCGTGGTCCTGGCGATCGCGGTGGCGGCGCTGGGCTACTTCGTCGACGTCTTCGACATCCTGCTCTACGGCATCGTGCGGGTGCAGAGCCTGAGGGACCTCGGCGTGCCGGCGGCGGCGCAGCTCGAGACGGGGGTCTCGCTCCTCAACTGGCAGAACGCGGGGCTGCTCATCGGAGGGGTGCTGTTCGGTCTCTGGGGCGACCGCAGCGGCCGCCGCTCGGTGCTCTTCGGGAGCATCCTGCTCTACTCGGTCGCGAACCTGGTCAACGCGGCGGTGACCTCGGTGGAGCTGTACCGGGCCTGCCGCTTCCTCGCGGGGCTGGGGCTTGCCGGCGAGCTCGGCGCCGGGGTGGTGCTGGTCGCGGAGCTGATGCCCACGCAGGTCCGGGGGTACGGCACCGCCATCATCGCCACCTTCGGGTTCTGCGGAGGGCTGGTGGCGCCGCTCGTCGGCGGCCTTCCCTGGCGCACGGCCTACGTGGTGGGCGGAGTGGCCGGGCTGGTCATCCTCGTCCTCCGCCTGGCGGTGCAGGAGT
>DASXGF010000411.1:0-15218 GCA_036489275.1 Myxococcaceae bacterium
GGACGACGAGCCGCTGGCCCGAGAGGGCCTGCGGATGCTCCTGGCCGAGGACACCGGGGTGAAGGTGGTGGGGGAGGCGGGCAGCGGAGACGAGGCGGTGGCGCTCCTGGCCCGCACCCATCCGCAGCTCTGTTTCCTCGACGTGCAGATGCCTGGAGGGAGCGGGTTCGAGGTGCTGGCGCGGGCCGAGGCCCCGCTGCCGATGGTCGTCTTCGTGACTGCGTATGACCAGTACGCCCTCGAGGCCTTCCGGGTTCACGCGTTCGACTACCTTCTGAAACCCTACGAGGACGCCCGCTTCCGGGAGACGCTGGCCCGGGCCAAGGAGCAGCTGTCGCGCGAGGAGGCAGCGCGGCTCGGCGAGCAGCTCCGGGCGAAGGCGGTGGAGGCCGGGCTGGTCTCCGCGCCGACGTCACGCATCGTCGTGCGCGACCGGGGGCGGATCATCTTCCTCGAGGCCGAGGAGATCGACTGGATCGAGTCGGCCGACTACTACGTGGAGCTGCACGTCGGCGCGCGGACCTACCTCCACCGCGAGTCGATGGCCGCGCTCGAGAACCGGCTCGACGCCGCGCGGTTCGTGCGCATCCACCGGACTGCGATCGTCAACCGGCGGGTGCTCCGGGAGCTCCGGCGGACGGGCAGCGGAGGGCTGGTGGCGGTGCTCGCCACGGGAGCCGAGCTGCCGGTCGCCCGCAGCCAGCAGGCGCGCATCCGCCAGCTGCGCTAAAGGGGGGCCGTGGACGTTCCGAGCACCCCCAGCGCTCCTCCCCGGCACGGGTGGTCCCGCGTCCGGTGGTGGTTGGTCGCGTTCGCCGGCGCGACGGCGCTCGGGATGCTCCAGTCGCTGCAGATGAGCGCCGAGCTTCCGCCGCAGATGCGGGCGGACTACCGGATCACCGGGCTCGCCTACTGGATCCTCTGGGTCCCGGTGGTCGCGGTGGCTGCCGGGCCAGTCCGTCGGCTGATCGCCGCCCGGGCACGCCCCTGGGTCCTGCTTGGAGCGCTCCTCGCCGGATTCCTCGCGGTCCTGGTGTACATGGGCGTCGCGCAGACACTCATCTCGCGCTACGCCGGGCCGCTGGCGGTGCGGAAGATGCCCTTCGGCGTCGTCTTCCTCCGGAACCTGAAGGGCATCGTGGGTCCCGGAATCAACTACCTCGCCATCGTCGGCATCCTCGGGACGGTCGAGCTCCGGCGCCGGCTCCGTCAGGAGGCGCTGTCCTCGGCACGGATCGAGGCCGATCTGGCCCGGGCCGAGCTCGACCAGATGCGGGTCCAGCTCCATCCCCAGCTCCTCGAGGACACGCTGGGGGCCACCGCCGAGTTCGTTCGCTCCGGCGCCTCGACGCAGGCGGTGCAGCTGCTCGCCAGGCTGAGCGACGTGCTCCGGCTCACCCTCGCCACGCTCGGCCAGGAGCGGGTGGCGCTTCGCCAGGAGCTGGAGTTCCTCCAGGCCTACCTGTCGCTCCAGCAAATCCGCGCCCCGGGACGGCTCCGGAGCCGCGTGGACATCCCTGCCGAGATGCTCACCGCCGAGGTGCCGTCACTGGCGCTGTACCAGCTGGCGGAGCTCCCGGCCTCTCCGTGGGAGGGCGCGCTCGAGCTGTCGGCGACCGTGGCCGACGACCGGCTGCGCATCCGGCTCCACCAGCTTGCGACCGCGCAGCCGGGGGTCGAGGTCACCGAGGCGGCGGACCGGCTGGTCCACCTCCGGCAGCGGCTCGAGCACCTGTACCAGGGTGACCACGTCCTCCAAGTCAGGCACGAGAACGCGGGCCTGCTCTGCACGCTGGACATTCCGCTGGTGCACGTCGAGTCGCCCGACCTCTTCTCCACGGGCGGCGGGCTCCGGACCGCGGTCTTCTGAGCCCTCGTCCGGCTACCAGACCTCGCAGCGCGTCGGTCGGACCATCGGGTCGCCGGCCTTGCATCCGAAGGCGGCCTGGAACTGCGGCATGTTCGAGAGCGGCCCGTTCACCCGGAATCGCGCCGCCGAGTGCGGATCGACGGTGACGCGGCGGCGCATCTCCTCGGGCCGCACGTTGCGACACCAGGCCTGTCCCGTGCCGAGGAAGAATTGCTGCTCCGGGGTGAACCGGGCGTCGTTCATCACCCGCTCGGGATGCTCCTTCGACGAGGACTGCATCGCGGCGAACGCGAGCTTGAGCCCGCCGAGGTCGGCGACATTCTCGCTCACCGTCAGCGCCCCGTTCTGGTGGAGGTCGTCCACCACCACGTAGCCGTCGTACTGGGTCTTCACGCAGGCAGCGCGCTCGACGAAGGCCTTGCCCGCGTCGGGTGACCACCAGTCGGTCATGTTGCCGTCGCCGTCGAAGAGGCGGCCCCGGTCATCGAAGCCGTGGGTGAGCTCGTGGCCGATGACCATCCCGATCGCGCCGAAGTTCACCGCGTCGGTCGCCTCGCGCGCGTACATCGGCGGCTGCAGGATGCCGGCGGGGAAGACCATCTCGTTGAGCGAGGAGCTGTAGTAGGCGTTCACCGTCGGGGGCGTCATCCGCCACTCCGTCCGGTCGAGCGGCTTGCCGATCTTGCGGAGATCGCGCGCCCGCTCGTGGGCGGCGGCGCGGGTGAGATTTCCGAGGAAGCTCTTGCGGTCGGTCCGGAGCTGGTCGTAGCTCCGCCAGCGGTCGGGGTAGCCGATCTTTTCGTAGAGCTTCTGCACCTTGTACCGGGCGCGGTCGCGGGTCGCCGCGTCCATCCACCCGAGCCCGTCGAGGTTGGTGTCGAAGGCTCGGGCAATCGCCTGGACCATCGCCTTGGTGTTGCGCTTTCCGTCCTCGCCGAAGGTCCGCTGCACGAAGGGGACGGCGAGGGCCTCGCCGATCGCGGCATCGGTGGCGGCGACGCACTTCTTCCACCGCGGGAGGTCCTCCTTGGCGCCGGTCAGCGCCTTGCTCTGGAAGGCGAAGGTCGCCTCGGAGAAGCGCTTCGGAAGGGCCAGCACCTGCGCGCGGAGGAACGTCCACTCGAGGTAGGCGCGGAGCTGCGCGGGCGGGGTCTCGCGGACCAGCGTCGCGAGGGTCGTGGCGTAGGGCGGGTGCTTGACGTCCAGCGCGTCGACCGACGGCGTGCCCGCCTCGGCGAAGTACCGGTCCCAGTCGAAGCCCTTGCCCAGCGCCTTCAGATCCGCGCGGCTCATCCGGTGGTAGGTCTTGATGGGGTCGCGGCTGGCCACCCGGTCGAGGCTGGCGCGGGCGAGCTTCGTCTCCAGATCCATCACCTGGTCGGCCTTCGCCGCGGCGGTGGCGGGCTTGTCACCGAGCAACCCGAACATCTGGGACACGTATCCGCGGTAGGCCTCACGGATCTCCTTCATCTTCGGCGTGTCGCTCACGTAGTAGTCGCGATCCGGGAGCCCGAGCTCGCCCTGGCGCAGGACACCGATGACGTCGGTGGACTTCTTCGAGTCGACGATGGACTCGTACTGGAACAGGACGTCGGCGCCGTCGCGCTGGAGGCGGGCGACCTCGGTGGCGAGCGCCTTGCCGCCGGAGACCTTCTGAAGACGGGCGAGGCGGGCCTTCACCTCGGGCATCACCGTCTCCAGCTTCGGCTCGTCCATGCAGGTGGCGTAGTAGTCCCCGAGCTGCTTCGCGTAGGGCGTGCCCTCGGGCGCGTGTCCCGCGGCGGTGGCCTCGAGGATCTCGCGGAGGATCTCCTGGTTCCGCTCGGCCAGGACGGCCGTGGTGCCCCAGAGGCTCCGGTCCGCGGGGATGGGGTTGGCGGCGAGCCAGCCGCCGCAGGCGTACCGGTAGAAGTCCTCGCAGGGCTTCACCGAGGTGTCGAGCGCCGCCGCATCGAGTCCGGAGGGCATGGGGCGCACGACGGCGTCCGCGGCCTTCGCGGCCGGCTCGCTCCTCGCCGCCGTGGTGGGCGGGGGCGGCGGCGGCGAAGACGCGCAGGCGGCGAGCGAGAGCGGGAGCAGCAGTCGGAGGTGTCGAAGGGTCACGGGTCGGCGGGCCTCCTCGGGGCGCGGGCGGACCCTAGCGCGGAGGCGGCGCCCCGCGACGGACAGATCCGCGAGGCGACCGATGTCTCGTTCGCTCGCGGGCCACCCGCAACCGAACGGTTGCCCAAAGGTGTCAAACACCTCGCGCAACCTCGCGGTTCCTCGCGGTTGCCCGTCCGGCGTGGTGGGTCCTCCGCCCGAGGGGAATCGAGCATTCCGACCCGCGCGGCGGGGAGCACTTCCACACGCGGGTCCTCGCCGAAGCGCAACCAAACGGTTGCGCGAAGGTGCTTGCGCGAAGGTGCCAAACACCTTGGGGCAACCCCGGAACACCTCGTGCATCCCCGACGGTGCGTGTCCGCGACCGCTCCGCTCAGCTGCCCTGCTTCTCCCCGCGCCGGAACCAGTCGGCGAGCGGACCGATCTCGCGGAAGCGGCGCGCGGGGGGGAGGCCCGCCAGGAGCTGGCGTCCGTAGGCCTTCCGCCCCACGCGCACGTCGAGCAGCGCCACGATGCCCCGGTCGGTCCGGGTCCGGATGAGCCTCCCGAATCCCTGCCGCAGCGCGAGCGCCGCCTCCGGCAGCTGGTAGCTCGAGAACGGCTCGCGGCCGGCCTTCTCCAGCGCCTCGATGCGCGCGGCGACCACCGGATGCGTCGGCGCGGCGAAGGGCAGCTTGTCGAGGATGACCAGCGAGAGCGCGTCGCCCGGCACGTCCACACCCTCCCAGAAGCTCGCCGAGGCGAAGAGCACACTCGGCGTCGACTGGAAGGCGTCGAGCAGCACCGGCTTGGGCGCCTCTCCCTGCAGCAGCATCGGGTAGGGGAGCCTCCTGGAAAGCAGCGCGTGCACCCGCTCCATGTTCCGGAGCGAGGTGAAGAGGGCGAAGGCGCGGCCGCCCGTCACCTCGACGAGCCGGGCAATCTCCTCGGCCACCGCCTCGGGGAAGCCGGGCTCGCGAGGCTCGGGCAGGTCCGACGGCAGATACAGCGCCGACTGCGACGCGTAGTCGAATGACGAAGGCACCGCCAGCTGGGTGAGGGGCACCACCGCCTCGCCCGCGTCGTCGAGCAGGCCCACCTGACGGCAGAAGTACTCGAAGGAGGTCCCGGTCCGGAGCGTGGCCGAGGTGAAGACCACCGTGTCCACCGAGCCGTACAGCCGCTCGCGCATCGCCTCGGCCACCGAGATCGGCGCCGCGCGGAGGAAGAGCCCCCGACCACGCCCCTCGGCCCAGTAGACGTGGTCCGGCGCATCGGCCCGCCGGACGAAATCGAGCTCCGCCCCGAGCTCGGACGCGCGGCGGGCCAGGGCCAGCAGGTCCGCCTCCTCGTGCCCCGAGGCGAAGCCCCCGAGCGCACCGAGCCCCTCGAGCACCGCCTCCAGCTGCCGGCCGAGCGGTCCGAACGCCTGCGCGGTGAGACGCACCGTCCCCTCCTCGGTCATCCCCACCGCCCGCGGCGCGGCAGCCCACAGCGCCTCGGCCTCGGCCCGCACCTTCACCGCCAGCGCCGAGAGCACCCCGGCACGAGCGTCCTCGAGCGGCAGCGCCGCCTGGGCATCACGCGCCAGCTCCTCGAAGCGGTTGCTGCTCACCGTGGTCCCGAAGAACTCGGTCGCCGCGTCCTCCAGCCCGTGCGCCTCGTCGAAGATGACCGCCTCGTAGCGCGGGAGCACGCCCTCCCCTCCCCCGCGGCCAGTCCGCACCACCAGGTCGGCGAAGAACAGGGCGTGGTTCACCACCACCAGCTCCGACTCCTCGGCCTGCTGCCGGAGCCGGGTCACGAAGCACGCCGAGTGCTGGGGACACCGCGTCCCGAGACAGCCCTCGGGCGTCGTCGAGACCTGCCGCCAGCCGGCGAATCCCTCGGGCAGCATCAGCTCGGCGCGGTCGCCGGTCTCGGTGCGCTCGGCCCAGCGGAGCAGCATCGCGAAGGCGTCCGCGTCCTCGCGCGAGTCCAGCAGCGCACCGGTCCGCGCCCGCTCCAGCTTGTGCAGGCACAGGTAATTGGCCCTCCCCTTCACCAGCGTCGCCCGGACCGGAAGCCCGAGGGTGTCGCGGACCAGCGGGAGGTCCTTGTGGAAGAGCTGGTCCTGGAGGTTCTTGGTGGCCGTGGAGACGACGACCCGCCGGCCGCTCAGGATGGCCGGGACCAGATAGGCCAGGGTCTTGCCGGTACCGGTCCCGGCCTCGGCCACGAGCATCCGCCGCTCGTCGAAGGCGCGGGCCACCTCACGCGCGAGGGTGAGCTGCTCTGGGCGGTGCTCGTACCCGGCGAGCGCGCGGGAGAGCCGGCCCCCAGGGCCAAGCACCGCGGCGATCTCGTCCACTAGTGCTCCGACCGGGGAGTCGTGTGCACGGCGAGGCGGCCGAGACCGAAGCGAGACGGCGCACACGAGGAGTGAGCAGCGGAGGCGTGCCCCGAGGCAATGAGCCAGGACGTGCCGCGACTCCGCGCGGCTCCGCGGGCCTCCCCCTGGTGCGGGGGGCGTCGAGCAGCGTAACGACGAGTCTGCGCGTCGCCGATTGCCGTGCAGCAGCCGCCTGGGCTGCACGACGGTGTGCCAGAGATTCCGCGCCGTGGATCTTTCGGCGGCTTACCTGACCGAGAGGATCGGCGGCCGCAGCGCGCAGGACACCCCGGCCGGAGCACTAGTGCGCCTTCAGGATCAAGTTGACGAGCAGGGCGGCGATGGGGAGCACGAGGAAGAGCATCGCGCTCACCGCCAGCACCTTTCGCCGGTTTCGCTGCAGCTCCGCCGGGTCGGTCTTCGCCGCGGCCGCCGCCGCGGTGGACGCCATCCGGACCATCGACTCGAGCGCCGACTTGGCCGACGGATCGTCGGGGTTCCCGGCGAGGTGAATCCGGTACAGCCGCCCGGCCTTCGCCAGCTCGCCCATGTTGAAGGCCATCTTCAGAAATTTGTCGTGCTCGTCCTGCTTCGCCCAGCACTCCTCGAGCGCGCGCCACGCCGACTCGAGCGCCGCCGAGGGCTGGTGCTCCTCGGCCCGGAAGTTGGCGAACACCAGGCCGCAGGCGTTGCAGATGAGCGCCTGCGGCAGCCGCGGGGTGATGCACTTCGGGCAGTGCCCTGGGGGAATCTGGATGGTGGAGCCACGGGCGACGCCGGCTTGTGACGGCGGGATGACCGGCGTGCCTCCGGTGTTGCGCGGACGGAGCGCCTGGGGCTGCGGCGACGGCGGCGCGACCGGGGGCACGTCGCCCAGCTGGTTCAGGAGGTTGGCGAACTCCGCGTCCACCACCCGTCGCGGCGGCGGTGCCGGCGGCACGGCGAGGGGAGCGACGGCAACCGGTGCGGCCGCAACGGGCGCGATCGCCGGGGGCCTGGCCGCGGTCTCGAACCTGGCGACCTCCGCCGGCCGGCTCGGCGAGGCGGCCGTGCCGGGCGGCGCGATGGCCAGCGGCACCGCGTCGGAGGTCGGCGTGAGGAGGATGATGGTCGGCCCCTCGTCGTTCTCGTCCTCGTCCACTGGCTTCGGCGGCGGCGGGGCCTTCTTCCCCTTCTTTCCCGCTGTCTTCTTCTCGGCGTCCTTCTTCGCCGGAGCCTTCGGCGAGGGCACCGTGACCGGTCGCGCGGGGAGCTCCTGGCGCTGCTCGGCTCCGCAGGCGGGACAGCGCGCCACGAGGCCGCCCCGCTCGACGCGGAGATCCACCAGCTCGACCAGGCGCTCGCAGGAGGGGCAGAGAACTTTCATCGGGGAGGAGTCGGGACGGCCCGGCGCTCGACGCTGGGGGTCGGCGAGCAGTCTAGAGGACACCCGAGAGTCTAGAGGAGTGCAACGAACGGTGCCGGAAGGAAACAGAGCACCGCCACCACGAGACTGGCCACGCACAACCACCCACGTGCGGCGCCGAGCGGCTCCTCCGGGACCGTCACCGGCGGATGGCGGACCCCGACCACCAGCGCGACCACGAGCAGCCAGACGACCCAGGTGAACGACGCCGCAACGGTCAGCACCGCCAGCGCCATCAGCGCGCACCGACCGATGGTGCGTGCCCGGTTGCCGAAGACGGCATAGGTCAGGTGCCCGGCATCCAGCTGACCGATGGGGAACAGGTTCAGCATCGTCACCAGCGTCCCGAGCCACCCCGCGATGACGAAGGGATGGGCGATGACGTCCGTCCCCGGCGGACGGGGGCCGAGGAAGACCCGCTCGACCAGCCGGAGCAGGAGGTTGTCGCCGTAGATGATGGGGTCGAGACGGGGGATTCCGTGCTGCACGACGCTCCAGAGAGACATCGGACCGAGGAGGGTCGACCCCGTCGGCGGCAATGGCGCGAAGTGAGAGTGGGCATACCCCCAGGCGAGGAAGGGCAGGCACATCACGAACCCGGCCAGTGGCCCGGCGGCGCCGATGTCCA
Organism: Myxococcaceae bacterium; assembly: GCA_036489275.1. Taxonomy (GTDB): domain Bacteria; phylum Myxococcota; class Myxococcia; order Myxococcales; family Myxococcaceae; genus RPRB01. Next base: position 8,357 of record DASXGF010000411.1, read on the forward strand.
CCAGCGCATTCCGTGTCGGAATCCGGTCGCGCACCCGGATGACCGCCCCCAGCGTCCCGAAGCCGAGCAGCGGCAAAGGGATGAAGTACGGAAGGCTGGCGCGAACGCGGTGGCGTCGGGCGAGCACGTAGTGCCCCAGCTCGTGGGCCCCGAGGATGCTGATCGCCGCCACGGTGAACTGGAGCGAGCCGACCACCACCGCCTTGCTCCAGCGGAAGGCCCCGCCGTCGGTCCAGGACTCCGGCTGGGTGACCACGAAGGTCCCGAAGACGGTGACCAGCGTGGACCCGAAGAGGACGATCGGGAGCCACGGGCCGGGCTCGGGCCTGGGAACGGTGGCGTCCAGCCCGGTCTCTCCTAGTCCTCGAGGGCCGACGAAAGGACCTGGGCGGTGAACTGCACCAGGGGGATGACGCGCTGGTAGTTCATCCGCGTCGGTCCGATGACCCCCACGGTGCCGAGCGAGCGATCCGCCGGTCCGTAGGGGGTGGCCACCAGCGAGACGTCGCCGCCGGGCGAGAGGTCGCTCTCATGCCCGATGAAGATTTGCATCTCCCGCGCACGCTGCACCCGATCCAGGAGCGCCACCAGCCGGGTCTTCTCCTCCAGGGTCCGGAACAGGGCCTTCATCCGCTCGACGTCCGCGAACTCGGGCGCGTCGAGGAAGCTCCCGGTGCCCTCGATGAAGACCTTCTCGGTGGGGGTGGTTCCAGTCGCCAGGAGGCCGAGCTTCAGGGCCTTGGCCACCAGCTGGTCGTAGGCGGCCTGGTCCTGGGCGAGCTCCTGCTCGATTCGCCCTCGGACCTGCTCGAGCGGCAGCCTCTCCAGCAGCTCGCTGAGGTAGTTGGACGCCCGGACGAGCTCCTCGCTGGAGACCTCGAAATCGAGCGTCACCGGGCGGTTGTGCACCTGGCCGTCCTGGTCGACGAGGATGGCCAGAACCCGACCCTCCCGGAGCCGGACGAACTCGATGCGGTGGAACGTCCCGGAGGTGGGCCGGGGAGTCACCACGACCCCCGCGTGCCGGGTGAGGAAGTGGAGAATCCGGCCGGCCCCCTGGAGCGCGTCCTCCAGGCTCGCCCCGCTGATGGGGATGCCTCGCTGGATGAGGTCCCGGTCCCGGGGGTTGGGGTCGCGCAACCGGATGAGCGTGTCCACGTAAAACCGGTACGCACGGTCCGTGGGGACCCGGCCTGCCGAGGTGTGGGGCTTCTCGAGGTACCCGAGCTCTTCCAGGTCCGCCATCACATTGCGGAGCGTGGCGGACGAGACCTCGAAGCCCGAGGTCCTGGCGAGCTGCTGGCTCCCCACCGGACCACCCGTGGAGATGTACTCGCGGATGATCGCGTGCAGGACGTCGCGGGCGCGGTCGGAAAGCGGCTCGGCCATGGCGGCTCGACAAGACCCAGCGTAGGCAGGTGCCGCCCCCGTTTCAATGAGGGGTACAGACAGCAGGCCTTCCGGCGGAAGGTCAGAGTGCCATTCCATTTTCCAGCGGTCTGGGGCTTTATCCGCCAGCACACGTTTGCAGTGGATGCCGCCAGGAGGGCGCATGAAAGCAAAGGATGTCCTGGGGCTCGCCAAGGACCGCGGCGCGGTGATGGTGGACCTCAAGTTCATGGATTTCGTCGGGCTGTGGCAGCACTTCACCATCCCGCTCGGCGAGCTGAAGGAGGAGATCTTCGAGGAGGGGCTGGGATTCGACGGCTCGTCGATCCGTGGCTGGGCGGAGATTCACGCCTCGGACATGCTGGTGATGCCGGACCCGACGACGGCGGTGATGGATCCGTTCATGAAGGACCCGACGCTGAGCCTCATCTGCAACATCAGCGACCCGATCACCAAAGAGGCATACGGACGCGACCCGCGGAACATCGCCATCAAGGCGGAGAGGTACCTGCGTTCCACCGGCATCGCGGACACCGCGTACTTCGGCCCGGAGGCCGAGTTCTTCATCTTCGACGAGGTGCGCTTCGACAGTAAGCCGAACGCCTCGTTCTACGAGATCGGCTCGAGCGAGGCGGCCTGGTCCACCGGCAAGGAGGAAGGCAACCGGGGCTACAAGGTCCGCTACAAGGAAGGCTACTTCCCGGTCGCGCCGCTCGACAGCCAGCAGGACATCCGCACCGAGATGTGCCGCGTGCTGGCCGACGTGGGGATCGAAGTGGAGCGGCAGCACCACGAGGTGGCCACCGCGGGCCAGGCGGAGATCGACTTCCGCTTCAACACCCTCGTGAAGTGCGCCGACAACCTCAGCTGGTTCAAGTACATCGTGAAGAACGTCGCCTGGCGCCACGGCAAGACGGCGACCTTCATGCCCAAGCCGCTCTTCGGGGACAACGGCTCGGGGATGCACACCCACCAGTCGCTGTGGAAGAACGGCAAGCCGCTCTTCGCCGGTGACGGCTACGCGGGCCTGAGCGAGCTGGCGCTCTACTACATCGGCGGCGTCCTCAAGCACGCCCGCTCGCTGGCGGCGATCTGCAACCCGACCACCAACAGCTACAAGCGCCTGGTGCCGGGCTTCGAGGCGCCGGTGAACCTCGCCTACTCCAGCCGGAACCGGAGCGCGTCGATCCGGATCCCGATGTACAGCCCGAGCCCGAAGGCCAAGCGGCTCGAGTTCCGCAGCCCCGACCCGTCGTGCAACCCGTACCTGGCCTTCGCCGCGCAGCTGATGGCCGGCCTGGACGGCATCGAGAACAAGATCGATCCGGGCGATCCGCTGGACAAGGACATCTACGGGCTGTCGCCGGAGGAGCTGAAGGACGTGCCGAAGATGCCCGGCAGCCTCGAGGAGGCGCTGGACTGCCTGCGGAAGGACCACAAGTTCCTGCTCAAGGGCGACGTGTTCAGCGAGGACGTCCTCGAGACCTGGATGAGCCTCAAGATGGAGAAGGAAGTGAATCCGGTGCGGCTGCGGCCTCACCCGATGGAGTTCGCGCTCTACTTCGACATCTGACGCTTCGCCGGCAGGGTCCGCGGGCCGCTCGATCGATGGAGATCGGGCGGCCCGTCGCGCGAGGGAACCAGCTTCGTCCGGAGCCTCGCTCCGGCGACGTGGACGAAGGCCTCCCGGAGAAGCCTCTCGACGAGGTCCCAGCTCGTTCGCCCGTCCAGGACGACGCCGACCCACCCGGACGGCCCGACGTACGGCGGACGGAAGCAGCTATCCGGAGCGGCGGCGATCAGCTCCTCCTGCACGCCGGGAGGCATGGGAAGCCAGACCGCGAGGTGCGTCGCGCCATGGTGGTGGTTGTCGAGCATGGCGAACATCTTGCCCTTGCCGGCGAACCAGGTGGGCTCGCCGTGCGATCGCCGCTCGTTCGCCTCGGGGAACGCGAGACAGCGTCCGGAGTTTCCCGACCGCGGCGGCGTCCTTCCTCGCCACGGGACGAACCGGGTGGGTCGAAGGCTTTGGCGAGGGCGGCATCGCCGGCGGATCAAGCCCGGGACGGACCGCGAGTCAACGAGCAGCCGTCAGGGCCCGACGCGGGTGAACGTGGCGACCCAGTTCACCTCCCAGGTCCTTCCCGCGTCGGCCGAGAAGGCCTGCTCGAACCGGAACGTGTCCCGGGTCACCTCGGAGAAGACGAAGCGCACGCAGATCGGCTTTCCGTCGAAGACCTCCTGGTCCATGAACTGGCCCCGGCCCTCGGTGAAGCCGCCCACCAGCCCGGGGGTCAGCTCCCCATCGCGGCTGCTGGCGAAGCGCACGGTCCAGCGGCGAGCGGTGGGGTCGTAGAGGCGTAGGGTGAGCCCCTCGATCCGCCCCGCGGAGCCCGAGACGTCCAGCTCGCCGACGTTCGACCGTCCCTGCCAGAGCGGATGGACCACCGAGGTGCCCTCGTAAGCGACCCACTCGCTGGACCCGGTGAGAGGGCGGAGGCGCCGTGACAGCTTTGCGGTCCACTTTCCGAACTCGAAGTCGAAGTCGTGCTGGTGGTCGCCGGAGGCTGGCGCCAGCTGGCAGAGCGGAGGTGCCGACGGCGTTTCGGGGGTCGCGGCGCGCGGATGGCAGCCGAGGACGACGGACGCGGCGAGAACAGGGAGGAGGGATCGCACGGCAGGGACGCTCTCCCGCCACCGGCGAGCAGGCCAGGCCAGCGCTCGAGGATCTCGCCAGACCAGAATGGCGCCCGGTCACCGTCGAGGCGAGGACGTCAGGGCTCGGAGACGGTCATTCCGCGCGGAGGGCGATCATCGGGTCCACCCGGCTCGCGCGCCGCGCCGGGAACCACGAGGCGAGGGCGGCCACCCCGAGGATGAGCGTGGCGACGAGGAGCATCACCACGGGATCCGCGGCCGCCGTCTCGAAGAGGACCCGCGACAGCGTCGCCCGCAGCACGAAGGCGCCGAGGAGCGCGCCCAGGATCCCCGCCCCCGCTCCCCACAGCGCGACGCCGAGCGTCTGCCGCAGCACCATCGACTGGACGGAGCCCGCCTGCGCGCCGAGCGCGACCCTCACGCCGATCTCCCGGGTTCGCTGCTCGACCGTGTACGACATCACTCCGTAGACACCGATCGCCGCGAGCGTCAGAGCGAGCACGGCAAAGACGGACATCAACAGGGAGATGAAGCGCGGCTTGGCCACCGCCTCCCACACCACCCGGTCCATCGTCCGGACGAGGGAGAGCGGCAGCGAGGAGTCTAGCCTCCGCACCGCGATCTCGACAGTCTTGGCCATCGCCTCCGGCCGATGCGCCGTCCGGACGATGACCAGAAAGCGCAGCTCGGTCCGGCGAAAGAGCATCTGCGGCTCTCCCTGGAGCGGGATGTAGACCGCATCGCCCGAGGGCTGATCGAGACCGTGATGCTTGGCGTCGGCCACCACCCCGACGACGGTCTCGGCCGGGCTGTCCTTCTCCCAGGGAGTGACCCTCATCAGCTGCCCGACCGCATCCTTGCCGGGAAAGAACTTCCGAGCCGCGGACTCGTTGATGACCAGCGCGAGGTGGTCGTCGGGCCGGAGCAGACGGCCACGGACGAGGCGCATCCCGAGCGTCTCGAAGTAGTGGTGGCCAACGATGTGGGTGTCCGCGACCGGAGCGCCCTTGTCGGTGTACGGCGGCGAGCCGTCGAAGGTGACCACGTTCGTCGGTGGCTCGGTCGCAGTGGGGAGCTGCGAGGTGAGCGTGACGCCCGTCACCCCGGGGAGCGCGGCGAGCTCGGCCTGCAGCCGCTCCCAGAAGGCCTGCCTCTTCTCGGTCGTCGGATAGCTCGGCGCCGGAAGCTCGACCTCGAAGGAGAGGAGCCCCTCGGGGTGGAATCCCAGGTCCACCTGGGAGAGGCGGGAGAAGCTCTTCAGCATCACCCCGCACCCGAGGACCAGGACCAGCGCCGAGGCCACCTCCCCGGCCACCAGGATCTTGCGGAGCCTCGAGCGTCCCGTGGCGGTCAGCCCTCCCTCGGAGAGGCGCGCGTGGAGGTCGTTCATCCGGGTGTTCATCAGAGGGACCAGACCGACGGCGACGCTGGTCGCGAGCGCACAGACGATGCCGAACCCCAGGGCCCAGGCGTCGACCCGGATCTCCGAGCTCCTCGGTGCTCCGGCGGGGAGGAACGGAACGACGAGCCGGAGCGCCACGACGGCGACCACGACACCGAGCGCCCCGCCGATGAGCCCGAGGATCAGCGTCTCGCCGAGGAACAGCCGCGCGACCTTGGTCCAGCCGGCGCCGAGCGCGGCGCGGATCGCCAGCTCTCGGGTGCGCGACTCGGCACGCCCCAGAAGGAGGTTTCCGATGTTCGCGCAGGCGATCAGGAGAATCAGCAGGACCGCGGCCTGGAGAATCCACAGCGGCGCGCGCGCCGCGCCCACCAGCTCGCTGTGGAGCGAGAAGGCCACGATGGGGTGCTCCACCGGATCCACCGTGTGCCAGGTGTCGCTGTAGAGCGTGCCCTGCTGCCGGGTCAGCGTCGCGAGCTCGGCCTGCGCCGTCTCGAGGCCCGTCCCCTTGCGCAGTCGCCCGATGACCCGGACTCCGTGGCTGCCCCGGCTCTTGGAGAGGTCGGTGCGGTCGAGCCCGAAGGGCAGCCAGGCCTCGACGTCCTGGCGCGGAAAGTCGAACCCCTCCGGCATCACCCCTACGACGGTCAGCGAGTAGCCGTCGAGCAGCACTCTCCGCCCCACCACACCGGGGTCACCGCCGAAGGCGCGCTTCCAGAGGTCGTGGCCGAGGACCACCACCCGCGGGTCGCCGGGGAGGTCTTCGCTCGCGTCGAAGTAGCGGCCGAGCGCCGGGGAGACCCCGAGGGTGGGGAGGAACTCCCAGGTGGTGTAGGCGGCAGCGACCCGGACCGGGCGTTCGATGTCCCCGAAGGTCGCGGTCCCGAGCGCGTAGCCGCCGATGGACTCGAAGGAACGGCTGTCCCGGACCAGCTCCTGGAATTCGGGCGCGGAGAACGACGAGCGGTCCTGACGGTACGAGTGGTACTGCGTGAACACCCCGACCAGCTGCTCCGGATGCCGGTAGGGCAGCGGCTTGAGCAGGACTGCGTTGACCACGCTGAAGATCGCCGTGTTCACGCCAATCGCCAGGGCGAAGGTGGCGATCACCACCAGGGAGAAACCCGGTCGCTTCCGGAGGGCGCGCAGCGCGAGGCGAAGCTCCTGCATGGCAGGCGCGACGTCGCAACGAGCATGCCAGGTGAGCTCCGGTGTCGACGGGCCCTTTCCGGGCGCATCGCCCCCGGAACGGGACGGCGCGTCCCAGAACCGGTCACCTCAGCTCACGCGGCAGTCCGGCTGACGGGTGCCGGGCCGGGTCATGACGATCTGGAACAGCTGCATGAACCGGGCACGGAACGCTCCCGCCGACGAGAGCAGGTAGTACCGCCAGAGCCTCCGGAAGCGATCGCC
>DASXGF010000422.1:0-8962 GCA_036489275.1 Myxococcaceae bacterium
AGCTCCAACCGCGGCACGACTTGCAGAGGTCGCCGGCGAGCTGGGCGTCTCGACAGCCGAAGTCGTGCGGCGGGCGGTCCGCTACTACTGAGGGTTCGGGGCGCCGCCGACCCGCTGAAAGAACCGAGACAGAATGCCCTCGCTCCCGTGGTCCGTTCCGCGCATGTGAGCGAACAGGAGCAACAGCACGAAGAGCAGGACCGCCAGCGTCCAGAACCACCAGTGCGCGTACCAAGGATGGCCGCGTCCTCGTCCTTCCCTCGGTGCTGAGTCGGCAGGCGGTGCGCGCATTGGGGGGCCGAACGTAATCGCCGCGCCCAGGTCAGCGCCGTGGCCCGGGGGGAGGCGAACGACGGTCTCTCGGTCATCAGGCGTCCGATGCACGAACGCCCTCCGAGCGAGCTCAGGCCTCCTAGATGTCACGAACGAGGTCGTCGCCGGTGTGCGGGGACGTCTCGCCCCGGGCCCCCGCCAAGCGAGACGCAGGTCCCGTGGAGCGCCCCTGCCGCAACCAGGGGCGGCTTCGCGGGACCACTTTCTTCATTCCCGCCACTTGTTCCCGCGAGGCCGGGGCTCGATCATTGCTGGCGCAATGGAGCCCGCTTCGGATTGGGACGGGCTCGGGACCGACGACGCGCTCCACTACGTCCGACTGGCGAGTTCCCACCTCGCGCCCGACACCGCGGCGGAGAAGCTCGTCGACCGAGTACGAACGAAGTACGGGCCGGCGGCGGACCTGACCCGCTGGCGCTTCGTGTTGCGAGAGAGGAGCGGCTCCCAAGCCGGCCGTGTTCTCCACTACCGCGTCGACGCTACTGGCCGGCTTGTCCGGCTCTACTCGTAGGCCGCTGGCCGTCCAGCCTCTCTCCAGGGCTTCCCGCAGGCTGTGCCGGACGGCTCCGAAGAGGACATCAGGCCGCAAAGCTGCAAGAGGGGTTGAACCCAAAGACCATCAACAACCACCTGACAGCCCTTCGGAAGCTCCTGTCGCTCGCCGCGGAGTGGGGCGAGCTCGACCGGGTTCCCCGGTGTCCTGGATGAAGGTGGCGGAGCCACCGACCGACTTCCTCTCCTTTGAGGAGGGGGAGCGGCTCGAGGCAGTTGCCGAAGTCGAGTGCCGCTGCATGGTGGTGCTGGCACTCAACAGCGGGCTCCGGCTCGGAGAGCTCTGCGGGCTGCACTGGAACTGCATGGACCTCGTCGGACGGAAGATCGTCGTCCGCCGAAACCTCTACCGGGGACACCTGGGCACGCCCAAGGGTGGCCAGACGCGCGAGGTTCCGCTGATGCGCGGGGCTCGCAGCGCTGCGCCACCACCGGCATCTGAAGTCCCCCTTTGTCTTCTGCCGCGACACCGGGGAGCCTCACAGCGTTTACAACGCGCCGGCCACGGCCATCGCCCGAGCGTGTCGGAAGGCAGGATTGCGTGCCGTGGGGTGGCACATGCTGCGCCACACCTTCGCGAGTCACCTCGTCATGCGGGGCGTCCCGTTGAATGCCGCGCAGGAGCTCCTAGGCGACGCCAACATCGACATGACGGGGCGCTACGCGCACCTTTCGCCGGACAGCCGCGTCGACGCGGCGCGCGCGCTGGACCTGCCCCGAGCGAGCATCTCGGGCGCAGGGTCAACGACGGGTCAAGTGCCCAGGGCGGGATTCGAACCCGCACACCTTTCGGCGCCACCCCCTCAAGATGGTGTGTCTACCAGTTCCACCACCTGGGCTTGAAAGAGGACGGTCTACGTATCAGGGAGCCCCAGCGCTTTCCAGTCCCCCCAGGGCCAGCCACACCGCCAGCGGGACCAGCAGATTGTCCGTCGCCCGCGGCGCGACAGACTCGGCGACGGCCGCCGCCACACCCGCTCCCACCAGCCGGCCGACGGACACCGGGACTCCGAATGCTGCTCCCGCGATCGCCGTCCCGAGCGCCGCGAACGCCGCCACCACCAACGTTCCCTCCACGCTCTTCGTCTTCGCCCACGGAACGCGGTAACGGTGCCGGCCCCGGAGCCGGCCCACCAGCCCGCCGAAGCCATCGCCGAGCGCAAGCGCGAGCAGCGCCGCGGCCGGAGGGAACGGCGACTTGCCGAGCAGACCCACCGCGGTGAACACCGCCGCCGAGAGCCCATAGAGCACCAGTCCGGCCCAGGCCTCTCCCTCGCCCGAGACCGCGCGCTCGAGCGACCGCGCCGCCGAGAGCCGACGCCCGAGCACCGGGACCGTCACGAGCAGCGCGAACCCGAGCGCCGCCACCCCCATCGGCGGCCACGGCGACTCCCACACCGTCCACCCCAGCGGCCACACGCCGGCCCCGACGTGCAGCACGTCGCGCACGTACGTCCGCGGCATGCCCCGCGCCGCCAGCCACAGGCACACCCCGAGCCCTCCGGCGAAGATCGCCGCCCAGAGCAGGACCAGCAGGCCGTCGTGCACGGCCCCGGAGCCTCTCACGCCTGGATCGATTGGCTCGCTACTTCTGCGTGGGCGCGGCCGGCGCGGGAGCCGGAGTCGCCGACGGCGCGGGCTCCGCGTCACTCGCCTTCGACGCCGGAGCCGTGGCCCCCGGGGCCGGAGCCGCCGGCGTGGCCGAGCCGGGCGCGGCCGCAGGGGCCGCCGCCGGAGCGGGCTTCGCCAGGAGGCTGCTCGTCACCGAGCCGCGCACGCCCACGAACGACAGGCCGAGCGACGTCAGGAAGAACAGCCCCGCGCACACCGCGGTCAGCTTGCTCAGGAACGTCACCGCGCCACGGCCACCGAACGCCGACGTCGCCGCGCCGCCGCCGAGCGCCGCACCCATCCCCGCGTCCTTCCCCGGCTGGAGGAGGATCACGAAGATCATGAAGACGCAGAGCAGGACGTGGATGACGGTGAAGAAGGCGACCATGAGAGGGCGGGCACCCTAACGGGCACCCACGGCATCTGGCAAGTCGCCCGCTACCCCGCGGCGGCGATGATCGCCAGGAATTCCTGGGCCTTGAGGCTCGCACCGCCCACCAGCGCCCCGTCGACGTCCGGCTGCCCGAGCAGCTCGGCCGCGTTGTCGGCCTTCACCGAGCCCCCGTAGAGGATGCGCACCACCTCCCCTACCGGGCGGCCGAACAGCCGCACCAGCTGCTCGCGCACGTGGGCGTGGACCTCCTGCGCCTGCGCCGGCGTCGCGTTCCGCCCGGTGCCGATGGCCCACACGGGCTCGTACGCCAGCACCACGTGGGTCATCTCCTCGACCGCCACCCCGGCCAGGCTCCCCTGCAGCTGGGTCGCGCACACCTCGAGCGTCCGCCCGGCGTCGCGCTCCGCCAGCGTCTCTCCAATGCACACCAGCGGCCGCATCCCGGCGTGGAGCACCGCCCGCGCCTTCTTGCTCACCCAGGCGTCCGTCTCGCCGAAGAGCTGCCGCCGCTCCGAGTGGCCGACGATGACGTATGCGCACCCGAGCGCCTTCAACATCCCGGCGGAGATCTCCCCGGTGAACGCGCCCTGCGGCTCCCAGTGCACGTTCTGGGCGCCGAGCAGGATGCCGCTCCCCTGGAGCGCCCGTCCGGCGGACTCCAGCGCGGTGAACGGAGGGGCCACCATCACCTCGGCCCGCGCCGAGGTGTACCCGTCCCGGAGCTGATCGATCAGCTCGACCGCCTCCGGTCCAGTCCGGTGCATCTTCCAGTTGCCGGCCACCAGCGGCCGGCGGCGTGGCGAGGTCATGACGCCCTCCTCAGGCTCAGGACTCGAGCGCCTTCACTCCGGGCAGCTCCTTGCCCTCGAGGAACTCGAGCGAGGCGCCACCACCAGTCGACACGTGGGACATCTTCTTCGCGAGGCCGAACTCCTGGACCGCCGCCGCGCTGTCGCCGCCGCCCACCACGGTGATCGCGTCCTTCAGCCCGGCAATCGTCTCGGCGACCGCCTTCGTCCCGGCGGCGAAGGCCGGCACCTCGAACAGCCCCATCGGCCCGTTCCAGAGCACGGTCTGCGCCGGGCGGAGGTGCTCGGCGAAGAGCGCCCGGGTCCGAGGCCCGATGTCCAGGCCCATCAGCTCCGGCGGGAGCGCGCGCTCCTTCACCTCGCGGATCGGCGCCTTGCCCGTCGGATCGGTGCTGGCGATGTGGTCGATGGGAAGCACCACGGCCTTCCCCAGCCGGTCGGCGGCCTCGAGGGCCCGGCGCGCCACGTCCAGCTTGTCCGCCTCGACGCGGCTCTTGCCCACCTCGATGCCCTGCGCCTTGAGGAAGGTGTAGGCCATCGCCCCGCCGACGATGAGCGAGCTCACCCGCGGCAGCAGGCTCTCGATCACCTTGATCTTGTCCGAGACCTTCGCCCCGCCGAGGACGGCGACGTAGGGCATCGCCGGTGCCTTCAGGAGCCGGCCCAGGAACTCCAGCTCCTTCACCATGAGGTAGCCCGCGGCGCGCTCCTTCACGAACGGCGCCATCCCCGCGGTCGAGGCATGCGCGCGGTGCGCGGTGCCGAACGCATCCATCACCCACACGTCGGCGTTCTCCGCCAGCTCCCGGGCGAAGGTCGGATCGTTCGCCTCCTCCTGCTTGTGGAAGCGGAGATTCTCCAGCAGCACCACCTGGGTGGGCGTCTGGTCCTTCACCATCTTCCGCACGCCGTCGCCCACGCAGTCGTCGGCGAGCAGAACCTCATAGGGCTTGCCGAGGAGCTCGGACAGCACCCGGGCCGCCGGCTCGAGCGACAGCTTCGGGTCCACGCCCTTCGGACGTCCGAGGTGCGAGGCCACGATGAGCTTGCCGCCCATCTGCAGCACGCGACGCAGCGTGGGCAGCGCCTCGCGGATGCGCGTGTCGTCGGTGACGTTGCGCTCCTGGTCGAGCGGGACGTTGAAGTCCACCCGGACGAAGACGCGTTTCCCCGTCAGCTGCAGATCATCGATGGAGCGGAAGGACACGGCGCCTCCCCCTGGGCCTCAGCCCTTCGACAGCACGAGCTTGGTGAGGTCGACCATCCGGTTGCTGAATCCCCACTCGTTGTCGTACCAGGCCATCACCTTGGCGAGGTTCCCCTCGATGACGAAGGTGTTGGTCGCATCGACGATCGCCGAGTGCGGGTTGCCGTTGTAGTCCACCGAGACCGTCTCGGCCTCGCTGTATTCGAGCACGTTCTTCAGCGGACCCTCGGCCGCCTTGCGGAACGCGGCGTTGATCTCCTCGGGCGTCGCCTTCTTCCCGAGCACCACCGTCAAGTCGACCAGGCTCACGTTCGGCGTGGGGACGCGGACGCTCACCCCGTGCATCTTCCCCTTCAGGGCGGGGAGCACGTCGCCGATCGCCTTCGCCGCGCCGGTGCTGGTGGGGATCATCGACAGCGCCGCCGCCCGGGCCCTGCGGAGATCGTTGTGGGTCAGGTCGAGGATGCGCTGGTCGTTGGTGTAGCTGTGGACCGTGGTCATCAGGCCCTTCTCGATCCCGAAGGTGTCGAGGAGGACCTTCGCCGTGGGTGCGAGGCAGTTGGTGGTGCAGGACGCGGCGGAGAGGATCTGGTGCTTCGCCGGATCGTAGGCCTCGGTGTTCACCCCGATGGCGATGGTCACGTCCGGACCCTTCGCCGGCGCCGAGATGATGACCTTCTTGGCCCCTGCACCCAGGTGCTTGCTCGCCCCCTCCCGGTCGGCGAAGCGGCCGGTGCACTCGAGCACCAGGTCCACTCCCATGGACTTCCAGGGCAGCTTGGTGGGGTCCTTCTCGGCGGTGAAGGCGATGGTCTTGCCATCGACCGTCATTGAATTGTCGGTCGCCGTCACCTGGCCGGGCCACGTCCGGTGCACGGAGTCGTACTTGAAGAGGTGCGCCATGGTCGCCGGCGCGTCGAGGTCGTTGATGGCGACGATCTCGATGTTCTCCTTCCGCGCCAGGGCCGCCCGGAGGATGCAGCGCCCGATCCGACCGAATCCGTTGATCGCGACTTTCGTGGTGGCCATGGGTCGGTCCATTAGGAGAAGCGGGCCCGGAATTCAACGCTCGGGAGCACACGCGTTGACTGCCTCCTGCCCGCAGACTCAGTCTGTGCCGCTGTACCCCTACGATGACCGCGCCCGCCCCGGTTCCGCTCCGAAAGCCGCCGTATCCGCCGCGCCGCGGTGAGGGGTTCTCGGCCTCGGCCATCCACGCCTGGAACGGCCTCGTTCACACGGTGGTGCACCAGCCGAACATGAAGGTCCACGTGGTGTCCGCCATGCTGGTGGGCCTGGTGGGGAGCGGCCTGCCGCTGGGCCTGGCGGAGAAGGTGACGCTCATCTTCTGCGTGCTGCTGGTCTTCTTCGCCGAGATCCTCAACAGCGCCCTCGAGACCCTGGTCGACCTCGCCACCCAGGAGTTCGACGAGAAGGCCCGGGTCACCAAGGACGCCGCCGCCGCCGCGGTGCTGGTGCTCTCCATCGGCTCGGCGGTCATCTTCGCCGCGCTGGTGGTCCACAACTGGGGAACGGTGCTCGCCAGCGGGCCGCGCATCGAGCGCCAGGTGCTGTTCGGCATCCCCCTGGCCGGCTGCGCGGCGCTCCTGATGCGGGACCGGCCCCGCCCGTGGGGTCAGGACGCGCTGGCCTTCGCAGCGGGACTGCTGCTCTGCGGGGTCCTGGCCACCTGGACGACCAGCGTGGTCTTCACCGCGATGACGGTGGGCCTCCTGGTCCTTGCGCTGGCGGCGGCCCGGGAGCGCGCCCGCGCGCGGGCAACAAAAAACCCTGCGGCCACGTGACGGCTGCAGGGTCGACTTCCAAAAACTGCTTCCACTCGAGCCGGGCCTCTGCCCCGGAACCTGTCCGGAACGCTCGCGTCCGGTCGAGGGAAACCGCTGAAATTGTAACGCAGGCCGCGCCGATGTCCAGGTGCGCCCTACGCGGCCGGGCGAGTCTCCTCGGCGACCTGCGCCGCGGGGGCAGGCGGGGCCTTGTCCGCCTCCCGGATGTCCGTGGCGACGAGGTCGATCAGCTCCGTCGCCACTGCAATCACCTGCGTCGGGGTGTAACCACTCGAACGCAGCTGGTTGAAGAACGTCCTGGCGAGGATCTTGGTGGCCTTGGCGTCAGTGCTCACGGGCGGGTGCAAGCTGCCACACCCGTGCCACGAGAAGCCATCATTGTAACACCCTGAAAATACTAGGTTGGCGCCACTAGTCATCTCTCCCGGGGTGCGAAGGACACTGCGCACTGCCAACTGGGTGCGCCGCACCCCGGATCCTTGCAGTGACCCACCTTCGCCTCTAACACCACGGGCTTGCCATACAGGATTCACAACGTTGCGCTCTGGGTGGGCGAACCCGAGAGCGTCCTTCGGCGCCGCACCGCCGACGCGCTCGGTGTTCGCCCCGATGACCTGGCGGCCGTCCGAGTCGTCCGCTCCGTGCTCGATGCCCGCAAGAAGGGCTCGCCCCGGTACATCCACACGGTGGAGGTGACTTTCGCCGAGGGCCGTGCGCCGGCGAAGCTGCCCCCCGGGGTCAGCGAGACCGAGCCACCCCCCGCGCCCCCGGCGAAGGTTCGCCCACCCGAGCGCCGACCGATCATCGTGGGGACAGGACCGGCGGGCCTGTTCTGCGCGCTCGGCCTGCTCGAGCGCGGCGTTCCCTCGGTCCTGCTCGAGCGCGGCCGGGAGGTCGTCCAGCGCCGGAAGGACGTCGCCCGCCTCATGCGCGACGGAAGCCTCGACCCGGAGAGCAACATGAACTTCGGCGAGGGCGGCGCCGGGGCCTACACCGACGGGAAGCTCAGCACCCGCATCAACCATCCCCTGGTGCGGAAGGTCATCGAGACCTTCGCCCGCTACGGCGCGCCGGAGCGCATCCTCGTCGACGGCAAGCCGCACATCGGCTCCGATCTCTTGCCCTTCGCGGTGGCCCGGCTCCGCGAGGAGCTCGTCGCCGGCGGATGCGAGGTCCGCTTCGAGGTCCGGGTCGAGGACGTCCTCTCCTCGGACGGGCGCGCCGCCGGGGTGCTGCTGCACGACGGCACGCGGCTGGACTCGGACCGGGTGGTGCTCGCCCCGGGGAACAGCGCCCGCGAGCTCTTCGAGCGCTTCGTCCGCGACGGCCGCGTGGCCATCGAGGCCAAGCCCTACGCCATCGGTTTCCGCGCCGAGCATCCGCAGGGCCTCATCGACTCCATCCAGTACGGCGCGGCCTCGCAGCATCCCGAGCTTCCGCCCGCCGACTACAAGCTCGCCGAGAACTTCGAGACCGGCGGCGAGATGCGCGGCGTCTACTCCTTCTGCATGTGCCCCGGCGGCATCGTCGTGCCCACGCCGACCGAGGACGGCCTGCAGTGCACCAACGGGATGAGCAACAGCCGCCGGAACGCGCGCTATGCCAACGCCGGCATCGTGGTCTCGATCTCACCGGCCGACTTCGCCCGGGCCGGCTTCCATGGGCCGCTCGCCGGTCTCGAGTTCCAGCGCCACTGGGAGCAGGAGGCGTACCGGCTCGGCGGGGGCCGTTTCTTCGCGCCGGCGCAGACCATCCCCGACTACCTCGCGGGTCGGAAGGGCACGCCGCCCGGCGATACCAGCTACCGGCCCGGTCTCATCCACGCCGACCTCAACGTGCTCTTCCAGCCCGAGCTGACGGAGGCGATCAAGGCAGCGCTGAGGAAGTTCGACCAGAAGATGCGCGGCTTCGTCAGCGCCGAGGGCAAGCTCATCGGCATCGAGAGCCGGACCAGCTCCCCCGTGCGGCTGCCCCGGGACGAGTCCCTGCAGTCGGTGTCGGTGCGCGGCCTCTACCCTTCCGGGGAAGGATGCGGGTATGCCGGGGGCATCGTGAGCTCCGCCATCGACGGGCTGCGCATCGCCGAGCAGATCGCCAGGGAGCTCTCATGAGCTACCGGGTGCGCACCCCCGACGGCGAGCTGGAGTTCGCCTCGCTGTACGAGATCTCCAACGCCCTCCGGCACGGGCTGGTGGACGGCGAGGACGAGGTGCTCGTCCCCGGGCAAACCAGCTGGGTGCGGGTCTGC
>DASXGF010000426.1:0-9766 GCA_036489275.1 Myxococcaceae bacterium
TGGTGCACCGGCTGCCTCACCGTCATCGCCAACGAGCAGGTGAAGGAGGGGCGGTGCGAGCGGTGTGACTCGCCGGTGGTGGACCGCCAGATGCCCGAGTGGGCGTTCCGCATCACCCGCAACAGCGAGGACCTCCTCCAGACCCTCGACGGTCTCACCGCCTGGCCGGATCGCATCACCTCGGCCCAGCGGAACTGGATCGGCAAGAGCGTTGGCGCCGAGGCGGACTTCAAGGTGGTGGGCGACCGCTCCATCCGCGTCTTCACGACCCGCATCGACACCGTGTACGGGGCCACCGTCCTGGTGCTCGCCCCGGACCACCCGATGGTGCCGAGCCTCACCACCCCCGCGCGCCAGGCGGAGGTGGAGGCCTTCGCCGCGCGGATGGCGGCGATCGGGAAGATCGAGCGCACCGCCGAGGGCGCGCCCAAGGAAGGCGTCTTCACCGGCGGCCACGCCATCAACCCCTTCAGCGGGCACCCGGTGCCGATCTGGGTCGCCAACTTCGTGCTGAGCGACTACGGCACCGGCGCGCTCATGGCGGTGCCGGCGCACGACAGCCGCGACTTCCAGTTCGCCCGGACCTACGGGCTTCCCATCCAGCAGGTCATCCGCCCGGTGGACGGACGGGACCTCGGTCCGGTCGAGAGCTGGACCGAGTCCTTCAACGACGACGGCGTCCTCTTCGATTCGGGCGAGTACAGCGGTCTCCCCTCCGCGGAGGCCCGGGAGCGGATGGGGCACGCGCTCGAGCAGCGCGGCCTCGGCAAGCCGACGGTGACCTACCGACAAAAAGATTGGGGCTTCAGCCGCCAGCGTTACTGGGGAACTCCCATCCCCATCGTCTACTGCGAGCGCTGCGACCCGGAGCGGAAGGGGATTCCGGTCCCCGACGACCAGCTCCCGGTCAGGCTCCCGGACATCGACACCCAGGCCGTGCTCACCGGAAAGGGCGAGCCGCCCCTGGCCAAGGTGAAGTCCTTCGTCGAGACGACCTGCCCGAGGTGCGGCGGCCCCGCACGCCGGGAGGTGGAGACGATGGACACCTTCGTCGACTCCTCCTGGTACTACGCGCGCTACCTCTCTCCGCACTTCGGCCGGGCACCGTTCGACCCGACTCTGGCCCACCGCTGGCTTCCGGTGGACATCTACGTCGGCGGCCCCGAGCACGCGGTGATGCACCTCCTCTATTTCCGGTTCTGGAGCCGGTGGATGAAGATCCTCGGTCTCGTTCCCACCGACGAGCCGGTGAGCCGGCTGGTGACGCAGGGGATCGTCAACGGTCCGGACGGCCGGAAGATGTCGAAGCGCTGGGGCAACGTCGTCGCCCCGGCGACCATCGTCGACAGGTACGGGGCGGACACCGTGCGGATGTACGTCCTGTTCGCCGGCCCGCCGGAGCAGGACTTCGACTGGAGCGACAAGCAGATGCAGGGCCAGTCCCGGTTCCTCAACCGGCTCTGGGCGCTCGCCGCCACCCAGCAGGACGCCTGCGCCACCGCCACCCACGACGGCCCCTGGGAGGGCAAGGCGCTGGAGATCCGCCGCGCCGCCCACAAGTGCGTGAAGCGGGTGGGGGAGGCCATCGACAAGCTCTCCTTCAACACCGCCATCGCCTTCGCCATGGAGTGCGTGAACGCGCTCTACGACGCCGGACAGCCCGAGACACAAGCGGAGAAGGCGGCGATGGGCGAGGCGATCCGGCTTCTCATCCGGGTCCTGACGCCGTTCGCGCCCCACTTCTCGGACGCCGTCGCCGAGGCCTACGGGGCGGAGGCCTCGACGGTGACCCTCGGCTGGCCGAGCTTCGACCCCGCGCTCGTCGTGGACGACGTGCTGCCCTACGCCGTCCAGGTGAACGGGAAGCTGCGCGGGGAGATCCGTATCGCCGCCGACGCGGGCGAGAGCGAGGTCCGGGCGGCGGCGGAGAGCGAGGAGAAGGTCCGGGCGGCGCTGGCCGGAAAGGCGCTCCGCAAGGTGGTCTTCGTCCCGAAGCGCCTCATCAACTTCGTCGTCGGATGAGAGGGGCGCTCGCGGCGGCGGCGTGGCTCGCGGCCCTCGGCTGCGGCTACCACTTCACCTCCTCGGGCGCGGGCTTCCCCCAGGGAATCAAGAAGGTCTTCGCGCCGGTCGTGGTGAATCGGACCACCGAGCCGGGCCTCGACGGCGTCTTCACCGAGGCGCTGCGTGAGCAGCTGGACCGCGGCGGGCACCTTGGAGGGGAAGGCAGCGAGGGCCGACTCGAGGGCGAGCTGATCGCCGTGGGCGCCGGAGTGGCCCAGCTCGCCCCCGGGACGTCCAGCGCGCTCACCTACCGGGTCTCGGCGGTGCTGCGCGTGCGGCTCTTCCGCGAGGGGACGCTGCTCGCCCAGACCGACGTGACCGGAACGGAGGACTACCTGCCGGCGCTGCGCGCCGACGTCCTCACCACCGAGGCCAATCGTCAGGCCGCGCTGCGACGGCTGGCGAGCGCGCTCGCGGCGGATGCGGTGGCGAGACTACAGACCGGCTGAGTGCTCAGGCCCGGGCCGGCGCCGCCGCCAACAGCCGCGCGATGCGGCGGCTCGCGTTCTTCTTGTGCAGCACGCCCTTGCTGGCGGCCTTGTCCAGGGTCCTCGCCGCGGCGCGGAGTGCCTCCTGGGCCTTGGCCGGGTCCTTGGCGGCCAGAGCCTCGCGGGCCTTCTTCACGGCCGACTTCACCTGCGTGCGGACGGCCTGGTTCCTGGCGCGGCGCTTCACCGCCTGCCGGTTCCTCTTCTGAGCTGACTTGGTGTTTGCCACGGGCGGCCCTCCCTATCAGCTTGCCCCCGCTCGTCAAGAGAGACCCGCTGTCCCCCGCGGCTCGCCGCAGCCAGGAATTCCCCGCCCGCGGACCAGTTCTCTTGTGGAGAAGTAGGCCTTTTGGACGCTCTAAACGGGCGTGCTTGCTCGAAGCTGTCCGGCGCTGAAACCTTCTGCACGCCCGGCCGGTTGGCCGCCTCACGCCTCGCGCCTGTCACGGTCCACAGCGTTCTCCCCAGATTCCACACAACTCCTGTGGGAACTCAGGTGCGCGCAGACGTGCTCAGAGCCGGACCGTCATACACGTGCCCACCGGGTCGGCGAAGACCAGCGGACGCTCGGAACGGACGGTCCCGCCGGCGGCGCGGACGCGCGCGGGGACGTCCGGCGCGAGGGTAGGCGCCTCGACGCCGAGCGTGACCGCCGAGGCCGGTCCGAACCCATAGGAGAAGCAGAGACCGGGCGTCTCCACGGACCACTCGCCGCCGTCCACCTCCACCGTCCACCCCAGCGACGGCGCCACCGCGTTCCAGAAGGCATGCGCGCGTGAGGGCTCGGGCGCGGTCAGCGCGAGGCGCGCGACCACGGCCCGGGGCGCGGACAGAGGCGGCGCGACGCCGGCCTCGGCCGCCTTCGCCTCCTGCCAGAGGGCGTCCATCTCGGCGAGCGTCGCCGTCCCGAACGGGACACCCCGGGCGCGGAGCCCCTCCTCGACGGCGTGGAACCTCCGGGTGAAGCGGGCGTTCGCGGCCCGGAGCGCGTCCTCGGCCGGGGTGGCGGTGAAGCGGGCGAGGTTGGCCAGGCTGAAGAGCACGTCACCCAGCTCGTGCTCGATGGCGCGCGGATCCTTCGAGGCGAGGGCGCCGTCGAGCTCCTCCAGCTCCTCGGCGAGCTTCGCCCGCACTCCGTCGAGGTCCGGCCAGTCGAAGCCGATGCGGGACGCCTTCTCGGTCAGCCGCTCGGCGCGGAGCAGCGCCGGCGCCGCGGTGGGCACGCCGTCGAGCACCGATCCCTCCCGTCCGTGCTTCCGCCTCCGCTCCTCCGCCTTGAGCCGGGCCCAGTTCTGTAGCACCTCCTCGGCGCCCCCGACCTTCTTGCCCTCGAAGACGTGGGGATGGCGTGAGACGATCTTGTCGGAGATGGCGTTGGCCACGTCGGCCAGCTCGAACTCCCCGAGCTCCCGCGCCAGCTGGGCGTGGAACACGATCTGGAACAGGAGATCTCCCAGCTCCTCGCAGAGCGCCCGCCAGGGACCGCCCTCGCCGACCCGGTCCATCTCGTCGAGCACCTCGTAGGTCTCCTCGACGAGGTAGGGACGGAGGGTCCGGATGTCCTGGGCGCGGTCCCAGGGGCACCCACCCTCGGCGCGCAGGGTGCGCATGATCTCCACCAGCCGCTCCACGGCCTCTCCGGTGCGGTCCATGTCCTCCTCGACCCGGGGCCGTCGTTTGACTCGGTTGAAGGGCCCCGGCGCCGCTCGCCTATCATGGGTAGGCCCGCCCCGCAGATGCCCTCCCTCCGCGCGGTTCCCGCGCTCCTCGCCACCGCCCTGTTCCTGGTCTCCCCGCGGGGCGAGGCCCAGATCGAGGCTCCGCGTCCGGTGGACGAGCTCGCCCCGGACACGCCGGCCCAGCGCCCCTCTCGCCGCCGCGAGCCTCCGCCGCCACCCGCGCCGGTCGCGGACGAGGAGGGCGCGCAGGCCGAGCCTGCCCCGGAGCCACCCAGGCCGGTCCGGCGGACCCGCACGCCGGCACCCACGCCTCCACCCGCTCCAGCGCCGGCAGCCTCGACCCGCGACCGAACCCCGCCACCGCCGCTTCTGGTCCCGACCGAGGGGGACGAGACGATCCTCGCGGCGTTCAACGCCTGGAGGGAGGCGGAGCGCACCCGTGACCCGAAGGCCTCGCGAGCCGCGCGCGAGACGCTGGTCGAGCTGCGCGAGACGCTGGCCATCGCCGACCTCGAATCGGTGAGCCTGGCGCTGCTCCGGGGCGCCCAGACTCGCGCCGCCGGGAAGGATGGCGCCGGCGCGGTCGAGCTGGCCCAGTCGGCGGTGACGCTCTCCCCGGACGTCGCGGATGCCCACTGGGGCCTCTTCCGGGCGCACCTGGGAAACGACCTGCTGGACTTCCGCCGTCTCTGGGCCGATGTGCGGAACGCCGCCCGTGCCGCGCTCGCCGACCCGAGGTGGAGCCGTGGTTTGCTCGGCGACCTGGGGGCGACGCTCCTGGTCGCGTGGCTCGCGACCACCCTGGCGGCCCTGGCGGTCCTCTTCCTCCGGGCCGTTCCCTCGCTGGTCCACGACGTCCACCACGCCTTCCCCCGGGGCGTCTCACGCTGGCAGGCCGGCACGCTCCTCATCCTCGTCCTGCTGCTGCCGTGGGTCTTCCGGCTCGGGCTGCTCTTCCCCGCGATGGTCCTCTTCGCCGCGGTGACGCTGTACCTCGAGGCGAAGGAACGCTGGCTCCTGGCGGTGCTCCTGGCCGGAGCCTGCCTCGTGCCCCCGCTCGCCGGCGCCCTGACCCAGCTCACCACCTTCGCCGGAACGCCCGCCGAGCACGTGCTCCAGCTGGAGCGAGGCGGGCTCGAGGCGGCGCCCGCGGCGGCACGCGTGGAGGCGCGCATCGAGGCCCGACGCGCCACCTACCCCGAGGTCTACGCGCTCGCCCGCTGGGAGCTCCGTCGCGGGAAGCTCGGCCCGGCGAAGACCCACGCGGAGAAGGCGCTCTCCCTCCGCGCCGGTGACGCGCGGGCGCAGAACCTGCTCGGGAACGTGGCCTTCGCCGAGACCCGCTGGCCGGACGCCATCGCCGCGTACACCAGGGCCTCGGAGGCGGATCCGACCTTGCCCGATCCGCTGTGGAACGTGTCCCGGGTCTACCGCCGCCGGG
Source organism: Myxococcaceae bacterium (assembly GCA_036489275.1). Classification (GTDB taxonomy): domain Bacteria; phylum Myxococcota; class Myxococcia; order Myxococcales; family Myxococcaceae; genus RPRB01. The sequence continues at coordinate 5,673 of DASXGF010000426.1, forward strand.
CGAAGACGCTCTCCGACGACGCAGTAGGACCGGAGCTCGACCGGGCGCAGAACTCGGCGGCGGCGGCACAGCGCCTCGACGAGCGCCTGATGTCCCGGACCGATCCACCGGACAGCCGACCGGCGATGAACCTGACCCTCCTGACCCCGACGCTGTCCCGGAGCGAGCCCCCGGTGACCGACGGGCCCGAGCGCCGGGCACGGGTGACGGCGCAGCTCGGGCAGACCCTGGTGGGCGAGCTGGACCCGGGCGCCGCGGTGCTGGTGCCGCTGGGAGGCGTGGCGGTGCTCGCCGCGCTGGGCTTCCTCCGGGGCGGGCGTGGGGTGAGCCGCGGGTGCAGCAAGTGCGGCCGAGCGGTGTGCCGCCGCTGCGACCCGGAGCTGGTGGAGGACAGCCACCTCTGCCACCAGTGCGTCAACGTCTATACCCGTCGCGGCAAGGTGGCGCCGATGGCCAGGGTCAACAAGGAGATGGAGGTCCGCCACCACCAGGCGTGGGTGAGCCGCTGGGCCTACACCCTGGGTCTCGTCTGGTCCGGCGCGGGCCACCTCTTCACCGGGTTGCCGGTCCGGGGCGCGCTCCACGCCTTCATCTTCGCCTTCGGCATCACGGTGGCCATCAACCGCGAGGGTCTCCTGCGCACGCCGGGCGTCTCGGTGGGCACCGCGGCGTGGCTGGCCCTGGCTCTGCTGCTCCTCGCGGTCACCTGGGCGGCCTCCTTGCGCCACCTGGCGAGAGAGAGGAGCTGAGCGATGGCTCTCGCCGGCACGCTCAAGGACTTCGGCATCGCCGACATCCTCCAGCTCATTGCCCAGCAGCAGAAGACCGGCGTCCTGCACCTCCGGAGCAAGGACCAGGAGGTGAAGGTCGGCTTCGTCAACGGGGCCATCGTCTCCGCCGAGAGCGTCTCCAAGAAGAAGCGGGACCTCTTCGGTCACATGCTCGTGGCCGCCGAGCTCATCACCGAGGCGCAGCTGGAGCTGGCGCTGGAGACGCAGAAGCGCTCGCTCCAGCGGCTGGGCGACTGCCTCATCTCCCAGGGGGTCCTCACCAAGGACCAGTACCGGCGGATGGCGCAGCTTCAGTTCAACGAGACGCTCTACCGGCTCTTCACCTGGAAGACCGGGACCTACGAGTTCGAGCAGGGGCCCGTCCATCACGACACGCACGATCTGGAGCCGGTCCGTGCCGAGTCGGTGCTGATGGAAGGCTTCCGGATGGTCGACGAGTGGCCGGTGATCCGGAAGCGGATCCCCCGCTACGACCTGGTCTTCGCCTCCGGGAAGTTCCTGCCCCCGGACGGCGGCACGGTCGAGTCGGCGGGCGAGTTCGCCTCCATCGGTCCGTCCGAGCGCCGGCTCTACGCGCTGGTGAACGGCTACCGCGACGTGCGGAAGCTGATCGACCTGTCGTGCCTGGGTGAGTTCGAGACCTGCAAGGCCCTCTGCAACCTCTCCAACCTCGGACACGTCACTGCGCTGATTCCTGTCGGCGAGCCGGACCTCCCCGAGGACGACATCGGTCTCGGGGACCGGCTCCGCGGCGCGGTCGGGCGCCTCGCGGTCAGCATGGTGGTGCTGGCCGGCATCGTCGGCGTGGTGCTCGGAACCCAGCTCAACCCCTGGGCGGTCCGGTCCAGCGCCGGAGCGGGGTTCGCCGAGGGGGTGCTCCGGCAGCAGATCTCCCGGGCCCAGGTCAGCCGGATCGAGGGAGCTTTGGCCGTCTACCGGCTCGAGCGGGGCGACGTGCCGACGTCCCTCGAGGCGCTCGTGGATCAGGGGCTTCTGTCGTCCACCGACGTGCAGTTTCCCTGGGCGGAGCATTACTACTACCGCCGCGTCGGACCCCAGGAGTTCATTCTCCTGCCGCCCTTGCGCTAGCCTCCTCGATTGCTGCGGCGCCCCCCGGCCGGGCGCATGTGAAAGGAACCGTTGCCCACCGCGTCGCCCCGTGACAGCTCGCTCGTGACCACCGCCCGGGTGGACCTCCGGGACAACGACGTTGCCCTCGGCGTCTCGGGAAACCACGCCGAGAATCTCAAGGCGATCGAGCGGCGGCTGGGGGTGCGGGTCGGGCAGCGTGGCACCGAGCTCCATCTGTCGGGTCCGGCGGATGCCGTGGCCTCGGCGGTGCGGCTGGTGGAGCAGCTGGAGACGATCCTTCGCGCGGGCCAGCCGGTGGGCCGCGAGGACGTGGAGCAGGGCCTGAAGATGCTCGGGCGGGGCGCCTCACCGGAGCAGGGCCTCGACACCCTCGTGCTCGGGCCGGTGCTGTCGCGGGCGGGCCGGAACGTCGCCCCGAAGAGCCTCGCGCAGAAGCGCTACGTGGATGCCATCCGGCGCCACGACATCGTGTTCGGCATCGGCCCCGCCGGAACCGGCAAGACGTATCTCGCGATGGCCATGGCGGTGGCCGCGCTCCAGGCGCGCAGCGTGAAGCGGATCATCCTCGCCCGGCCGGCGGTGGAGGCCGGCGAGAAGCTCGGCTTCCTTCCCGGAGACCTAGCGGAGAAGGTGAACCCCTACCTCCGCCCGCTCTACGACGCGCTCCACGACATGATGGACGCCGGCCGTGCCGCTCAGCTGGTGGAGCAGGGGACGGTCGAGGTGGCCCCGCTCGCCTTCATGCGTGGGCGGACGCTGAACGACGCCTTCGTCATCCTCGACGAGGCACAGAACACGACCGTCGAGCAGATGAAGATGTTCCTCACCCGTCTCGGCTTCCACAGCAAGACGGTGGTGACCGGCGACGTGACCCAGGTGGATCTCCCCCAGGGGAAGATGTCGGGCCTGGTGCATGCCCGGCGCATCCTCGAGGGGGTCGAGGGCATCGCCTTCTGCGGATTCACCGAGGTCGACGTGGTCCGCCACCCGCTCGTGCAGGAGGTCATCCGGGCCTACGACCGCGCGGACGCCGAGGCGAAGGCGGCGGAGGCAGTGCCCGCCGAGCAGCCGGCACCGCCCGCGACGCCAGCTCCGACGACGGACGGCGAGGGCACGTAGCCGCCCCGGAACCGAGTGACCGGCGAGGCCGGCCGCGCTCACGGACATCGGGCCACCGCACCACAGGGGCCGGCGTCCCTCGCCGCTCCGCAGCGACGAACTGCTCCACGAGCCTGCCTCACCGTCCGGAAATGGGATCGCCGGTCCCGAGCGTGACGCCTCAGGTCGCTGCTTCGCCCTTCCACACCAGGGGAAACCGGTGGCACGCCCTTCGCTGAGCGCTCGCCCATGAGCCAGGTCTCCGCCAGCTCCGCATCCAGCACCTCGCCCCTGGCCGGCCTCGGGAAGGACCTCCAGATCGCCGTTCGCCGACTGCTGAAGGACCGCGGCTTCACCGCGACCGCGGTGTTGACGCTCGCGCTCGCCACCGGGGCGACCACCGCGGTCTTCACGCTGGTGAACGCGGTCCTCCTCCGGCCGCTGGCCTACCGCGCCCCGGAGCAGCTGGTGCGCATCTACGACGTCCAGCCCGACGTGCCCCGGGCCTCGGCGTCGGTGCCGGACGCGCACGACTGGATCACCCAGTCCCGAAGCCTGAGCGGGCTCGCGCTCTTCGCCAACACGAACAAGAGCCTGTCCGGGGACGGCGAGCCGGTGCGGGTCTTGACCCAGCGAATGAACGCCGGAGCGCTGCGGGTGCTGGGGCTCCCGCCGCTGCTCGGCCGCGAGTTCTCGGAGGACGAGGACCGGGTCGGTGGGCCGCAGGTGGCGATGCTCGGCGAGCGCTTCTGGCGGAAGCAGTACGCGGGTCGCCCGAACATCGTCGGCACCACCATCCGGCTCGACGGCAGCGACCACACGGTGCTCGGCGTGGTTCGCGAGCAGCCACACTGGCAGGGCGACTCGGACGTCTGGCTCCCCCTCCAGAACGATCCTGCCAAGACTCTCCGCGGTCAGCATTTCATGAACGCGATCGGCCGACTCGCGCCCGGGGTGACGCTGTCCGCGGCCCAGAAGGATCTTCTCTCGGTAGTGAAGTCCATCGCCCGCGAGTCCCCGGAGTACCAGCACCACGGCATCCTCCTGGTGCCCTGGACCGACGAGCTCCTCGGCGAGTCGCGGGCCTCCCTGGGTGCGCTCGGTGCGGTGGTG
>DASXGF010000441.1:0-9023 GCA_036489275.1 Myxococcaceae bacterium
CCAAGTTCGATCGTCACCAAACTATCACCCAGGCCTGGACGGCGCACGCGAGGCGGTCACGGCGGGGTGCTCGGCCCCCGCCGGCAGGGTCCACTCGCCGACCTCGAGGGTCTCGATCTTCAGGGACTTGATGGTGAACGAGCGGGCGACGAGCCTCGCGATCGCCAGCCTGCCGATGGCGATGCTCCCCACGGCGAGGGCGCCGATGGCGAGCGCTCCCAGGGCCGTCGCGCCCACGGCGAGCGCCCCGACGGCGAGACGATCGAGCCTCCGGTATTGGAGCGACCGCGGTGCGACCAGCTGGAGCCTCATGATCCGACCTCCTCGAAACAAGTTCGGCAGTGCACCACGCGCCGGCAACGTCCGGTCATCGGGCTCGGGGCGGAAACATCATCACATGCGCTCCATGGAATGCGGCGGCGATCGGACCCGGGGGCCGTCCGTCCAGTGACCGGCATTTCGGCCGATCGGGCTGGCAGTTTCGCCGACCCGGGTGTGCCACTGTCCGCCGCCATGTCTCATCGAAGAGTCGTCGTCACGGGCCTCGGGCTCGTCACTCCCCTGGGCACTGGCGTCGAGTCGACCTGGTCCGGGGCCATCGCCGGCAAGTCCGGAGTGGGCCTCATCACCCGGTTCGATCCCGGGAAGCTCAAGACCCGCATCGCCGGCGAGGTGAACGACTTCGATCCCTTGCAGTGGATGGATCGCCGCGAGGCGCGCCGCACCGATCGGTACGTCCAGCTCGCCCTGGCGGCCGCGGAGATGGCGATGCGCCAGAGCGGCCTCCGCCTCGGGACGGGCCCGGAACAGATCCGACCGGAGCGGGTGGGGGTCATCTTCGGCTCCGGCATCGGGGGTCTCGCCTCGGCCGAGGAGGCCCACGAGAAGGCGCTCCGGACCGGCTTCGATCGACTCTCGCCGATGTTCGTCCTGGAGCTCCTCTCCAACACCGCCGCGGGGATGATCAGCATCCGCTACGGCGCGGCGGGGCCGAACTACGCTCCGGTGGCGGCGTGCTCCACCGGAGCACACGCCCTCGGCGAGGCGCTCTGGTCCATCCGCACGGGCCGGAGCGACGCCGTCATCGCCGGAGCGGCCGAGGCCGCCATCACCCCCCTGGGCATCGGGGGCTTCGAGGCGATGAACGCCCTCTCGTCGCGCAACGACGCCCCCGAGGAGGCGAGCCGCCCCTTCGACCGGGAGCGCGACGGATTCGTCCTGGGGGAGGGCGCCGGCGTCCTCGTGCTCGAGGAGGCGGAGCAGGCCCGTCGCCGCGGCGCGACCGCGCTGGCCGAGGTGATCGGCTACGCGGCCAACTCCAACGCCTCGCACCTCACCCAGCCACCCGAGGACGGCGTTCCCGCCGCGCTCTGCATCGAGGAGGCGATGCGCGACGCGTCGCTGAACCCCGCCGACGTTGAGTACATCAACGCCCACGGGACCTCGACCCAGCTGAACGACGTGCACGAGACCCGTGCCCTGAAGCGCGCGTTCGGCCCTCACGCCACCCGGCTCGCCATCAGCTCCACCAAGTCGATGACCGGGCACCTGCTGGGAGCCGCCGGGAGCGTCGAGGCCGCGCTGACCGTCCTGACCCTCTCTCGGGGGATCATTCCTCCGACCATCAACCAGCGCACCCGCGACCCCGACTGTGACCTGGACTATGTCCCGAACGCTGCCCGCGAGCGCCGCGTGAACACCGCGCTCAGCCTCTCCTTCGGCTTCGGCGGAACCAACGCCGTCCTGGCCTTCGCCTCTCCCGGGGTGCGCCGATGATTCCCTCCGAGGCTCTCCAGCTGCGCTCCACCGTCAAGGCCGAGGGGACGGTGGAGGTCGCCCTCGTCCGCGTGCCGATCCCCGAGCCGAAACCGGACGAGGTCGTCGTGCGGATCGAGGCATCTCCGATCAATCCCTCGGACCTCGGCATGGTCTTCGCCGGCGCCGATCTGACGCGTGCGCGCGCAGGGGGCACGGCGGAGCTTCCCACCATCAGCGCTCCCCTCGCTCCCGAGCGGCTGCGCGCACTGGCGGGGCGGGTCGGCCAGGCCATGCCGGTGGGCAACGAGGGCGCCGGAGTCGTCGTCGCCGCCGGGTCGGCAGCACGAGCGCAGGCCCTCCTGGACAAGGTGGTGGGGGTGATCGGCGGCGAAATGTACTCGCAGTACCGCTGCCTCAACGTCGCCCAGTGCGAGCCGTTCCCGCCCGGCGTCTCCCCCCGACAGGGGGCGAGCTGGTTCGTCAACCCCCTCACCGCCCTGGGCATGGTCGAGACGATGCGCCGCGAGGATCACCGGGCGCTGGTGCACACCGCGGCCGCCTCCAACCTCGGCCAGATGCTGGTGCGACTCTGCCAGGCCGACGGCGTCCCGCTCGTCAACGTGGTCCGCCGGCCCGAGCAGGTGGCCGCCCTGTCCACGCTCGGGGCGACCCACGTCGTCGACTCGAGCCAGCCAGGCTTCCGCCAGAGCCTCACCGAGGCGATCGCCGAGACCGGAGCGACCCTCGCCTTCGACGCAGTGGGCGGCGGAACGCTCGCCGGCGAGATCCTCGGCGCAATGGAGGCAGCGGCCGCGCGAGCACAGCCCGGATACCGGCGCTACGGAACCACGGTCCACAAGCAGGTGTACTTCTATGGTTCTCTCGATCCAGGTCCCGTGGTGCTCAACCGCACATGGGGCATGGCGTGGGGCGTCGGGGGCTGGTTGGTCTGGCCCGCCCTCGAGCGGCTGGGTCTCGAGACGACCACGCGCCTGAGGGCACGCGCGGCCGCGGAGATCACCACCACGTTCGCCAGCCACTACGCCAAGGAAGTCTCCCTCGCCGGGATGCTCGAGCCAGAGGAGATCTCCGTGTACGCGCGGTCCGCCACCGGCTCGAAGTACCTGGTCCGACCGAATCTACGGAGTTGAGGCCTTCGGCGGACGGCCGTCACGCCAACCGCCCGGCACGACGTCGACCCGCTTGATGAACGGCGAGCTGCCGCACAGCGACTTCTCGACGTCGACGACCAGTTGCTTCACCTCCGCCCCGCTGAGCTTGTCGTCGATGTCCACCCGGGCCAGCACCCGGAGCTGACGCGGACCGAGGAAGATCACCACCAGCTCGGTGACTGCCGTCACGCCGGGCTGTCGGAGAATCTGGCTCTGCACGCTGGCGATGACTCCCGCCGGCGCGCGGCGCCCGATGAGGAAGTCCCCGTTTCGCCTGGCGAGCTCCAGGGCCACGTAGCCGAGGATCACCCCGATGAGCACCGCGGCCACCGCGTCGGGAATCGGTGAGCCGGTCAGCTGCCGCAGCCCGATGCCGATCCCGGCGATGACGTTCCCCGCGACCGCAGCCGCGTCCTCGGCGAGCACCGCCCGGGCGATCGGGTCCGAGCTCAGGCGGACGTGCTCGGTGAACTCCCGGTCCAGCTCCTTGGCCTCGTCGCGGAGCTGCCGGTAGGCCCGCGCCAGCGAGACGCTCTCCAGCACCAGCGAGATCGCGAGCACGACATAGGCCACCGTGAAGGACGTCGTCTCGTCGTGGTGGAACAGCTCCAGCACGCCCTGACGGATCGACAGCAGGGCTCCGGTGACGAACACTCCGAGCGCGGCGATGAGCGCCCAGAAGTACGCCGCCCGCCCGTGCCCCAGCGGATGGTCCTGGTCGGCGGGGAGCGCGCTCTTCCTCTGCGCCACCAGGAGCAGCACCTCGTTCCCGGTGTCGGCCATCGCGTGGAACGACTCGGCCAGCATCGCGCTGGAGCCGGAGATGATCGCCGCCGCGAGCTTGGCCAGGGCGATCCCGAGGTTCGCCGCCAGGGCCACCACCACGGTTCTCGTGCTCTCGCCGGTGCGGTGGCGACGTGGGGCCATCGGACCATCCTGCCAAGCACGCCGGCTGGACCGAAGCAGGAACGCCATTCGGGCCCGGGGGCAGCGCTGCCCCCGAGCGTCAGCTGGACGACGTGCTCAGGTCGGGATCGGCCGCACGGGCCGGATCTCCACCGTGCCGGCGCCGTCGAGCATGGGACAGCCTCTCGCCAGCTCCGTCGCCTCGGTCAGGTCGCGTGCCTCGACGAGCATGAAGCCGAGCACGATGTCCTTCGCCTCGGCGAATGGGCCGTCCGTCACCAGCTGCTTCTTGCCGCGCATCACCCGGCCGGAGGTCTCCAGCGCCCGGCCTCGATCCTTCAGCTTCGCCTTCGCCTCGAGGTCCCGGATCCAGGTCATCCACGCCTGCATGCTCCACTGGACCTGCTCGGGAGTTCCCATGGCCGCGTCCCGGTCCGCTTCGGTCGTGCGAAAGAGATAGACGAACTCGCTCATTGCCCTTGCCTCGTGTCGTGCCCGGCCGGCCCGCGGACCCATTCCGCGCCGCCGATCGGGTCATCCGGCCCTTCGACGTTCCAGGCTGGGAGGTTCGGACATTCCGCTGCGGGCGGATCCGTTCCGCTAGAGATGCCCGAGGCGGCGGACCACCTCGCCCTGCGCGTTGCGGCGCTCGGCAGACAGCGGCAGGTCAGCGAGGATCAGCCGGCGCTGCGCGTTCTCGTGCTCCGCCACCAGTGAGGCCAGTCGGTCCAGCATCCGCCGGACTGGCGCGCCCTTCTCCCGGCAGAGGTACGTCCAGACTCGCTCCGACTGCTCGAGCACCCGTGAACGCTCGCGCTGGAGCTGTGTCAGGAAGGCGGCCACCTCGCGGACCCCGGCGCAGACCTCTTCCAGCTTCTGCTCGGCGATCAGATGGCGTTCGTGGGCGAGCCGGTACTCACCGAAGCGTCGCCGCGCCGTCTCGAACGAGCCGTCCTCGACGAGGCACTCCACGTCGACCAGCACCCGCGCCAGTGACCGGTGCTCGGACTCGAGGTCGTGCCAGAGATGCTCCCGAAATTGCTGCTCCCGCTCGCCCATGTCCATACCCGCGCCCCCGCGACGCAGTAACGCCCGGCGGCTCTGGCGTCATCCCGGCGCCCGAGCAGCGGATCGCCGTCACGAGAGCGTTACATTGCGCCGATCCGCTCAGCGCGTCGAGGGGAGCGGAGAGAGAAGCACCTCGATGGCCCGGGCGTCGGCGGGTGTGACTGGCGTGTACACCATCAGTCCCAGCTACTTTTCCTGACGAGCCGGACGCAGGCCGGATGGGAGCTCGACGATGAGCTCCCGCTGAGCGTCGAAGTCGGAGTACCGAGCCCAGCGGGCGCGAAACCGAAAGTGGGTGATGCCATCCCACTGGAGTCGCTCCGCGCCGTCCGGGAACACCGCCAGGTAGACCTTCAGGATCGCTTCTCGCTCCGCGCCGGCCGGCTCGTCGACCCCACCATCCATCTGGACCGTTCGCTCCCCCTCCCAGACGACGAGCGACGCGCGGGGATCCCGGCGGAGATCGACCGCCTTCCGGCTCGAGCCGAGGGTGTCGAAGATCGCATCGCCCAGGTCGGTGAAGGCGACACCGACCACGGCCGAGTGCGGCTCGCCATCAGACCCGATCGAGGAGATGACCCCGAACTTCTGCCGCTTCAGGAAGGCGACGACCTCGGTGCGCTCCATGGGATCGGAGTCTGCACCCACTTCATCGCGCCGCCTCGGTGCTCACCGGCCAGAGTTGCGCCACCGGACGCTCCAGGACCCGGGCAGCCTCCGCATGCAGCTTCTCTGGAGCGAGGCGGCCGCTGGTGACGGCCTGGGAGAGCCACATCTCCAGTGAGCCGCCGCGGTCGATCCAGTGGTCGTCGCGGAAGTACCCGTAGAACGCAGCGGCCAGCACGTGGATCCCATCGTCCGACTTCCGCCAGCGGTCGGCGGGATTCCTGCCCACCCCGAGCGCCTCGCTGATCAGCTGATCGAGCGCCTGGCAGAGGTCCTCGTTCAGCAGACCCTCCAGCGTCGTGTAGCCCCACCGCGGGTCGTGCTCCTTCACGATCCGGGTCATCAGCGGGTCCTTCGAGAGCACGTCCAGCGCGGCGCGCGCGGCGGGACCGTCCAGCTTCACTGGAGGATGCAGCATCTCGTGGGCCGCGATCCGCACGGTCGTCGGGATGTCGTAGTCGTACGCCTGGAGAAACGTCTGCCCCTGCACCTTGATCCCGTGCGGCTTGCAGTAGGCCAGGAGCACGATGTCGATCGTCGGATCGAACGTGCGTCCAGTGAGCTTCTCCTGCCACTTGATGACGTCGAAACCATCCAGATCGCGCTGCACGTTCTTCACCCGCTCGGCGAGTGCCTTCCCGACGCGTTCGTTCCGGAACCGCACGAAGCCCGCGGTACGCATGCCGCGGAACGCGGCGATCAACCGCGGTCGGGCCTTCAGGAACCAGTCCCAGCTCGCCTGGTCCCAGTAGGGGCTGTCCTTGTACGCGGGGAGAAGCTTCGTTTCCGGCGCGTCCAGCCCGGCGAGGACCGTGTCGAGGGTGTCGCCGTTGTGCCCGCTGGAGAAGATGACGTCGAGGCCCGGGGCGAGCAGACCGAAGTCCGCCTTCCCCGCCTCGTCCCAGAGCTTCGGAACGTCCGCGCGGATCTCCGGCGAGAGTCGCGGAGCGAAGTGGGTCAGCTCCTCGGCGTACGGCTCGGTGTAGAGCGACCGCCCAGAGAGCGGGCCGAGGAAGGAGATCGCGTCCAGGCCCTCAGCCGTGCGGACGACCCAGCGGGTCCGGCGGCCGGGGATTCCACCATCGGTCGCGGCGAGCACCCGGACGCTCCGCGCGGCCAGGAGGGCGAGAGATCCGGCAAGGAGAGAACGACGATGCATGCCCCCATCCTCTAGCCCGGAGCTCGCCCCGCCGTCTTGAATCCATTTGCACCACCGCTCTCAGTGCGCCGAGCGCGGGTGCGGGGCGACGGGCTCGGGGGGACGGGGCGCCTCGGCCGTCTTCGGGTAGGCCGCTGCGAGCGCGATCCCCAGCAGCGACGCTCCAACACCGAGCCCCGCGTTCAGGTACGGCGGCGCGGTCAGCGCGATGCGGATGAGCACGGTCACCACCGCGTAGCCGGACGCGCGGAAGACGTTCTCGTAGCTGAAGCTATGCCGAAGCGAGAGGAAGACGATGGTCAGGTCGGCGAAGACCAGGACCGTGTAGAGGGTCTCGAAGAAGCTGTCGTACGCCGACGCGCCCTCGTGTCTCAGCAGCGCGTCGGAGACTCCGCGTCCGGCGAGGATGAGGAAGATGAGGAGCACCACCAGGGCGACGGCCTCCTTCGAGGCGGCGAACAGCTCGGGTGTCCGTTCTGCAGGCTGCTCGTCCCCCTCGCGCTGCAGCCGGTAGAAGAGGCCGACCAGCGCGAACACGGCGACCGCTCCGGCCGCGTCGGCCACCATCGGCCAGACGAAGGGGCGCAATGCCTCCCAGCGGAGCGGCTCGGGCGCGTGGACCAGCTCCTTGAGGCTCTGCCGCAGGAGAATGAGGGAGAGGATCTCGAACTGCCGCCCGAGGGTGCGGCCCGGGCTCCCGGTCAGCCCGAAGACCAGACCGACCACCTCGACCACCAGGAGCAGGTTGAAGCCGAGCCGGACGGCGTGGAAGTGGTTCGAGGGCATCCAGGCGATGGGCAGGATGCCGAGGCGCCGGAGCTCGATGAGGAAAAGGGCGCCGACGAAGATGGTGATCAGCGCCGTGGCGACGAGGTGCTGGACGCGCTTCGACTCCCAGCCACGGTGGAGCCAGCGGTAGAACCGTCGAGTCCACGCCAGGGGGGCAGGAAGCGCCATGCGCCGGCGAAGTTGCTCACCGGTGGCGGGAGACGAGCCCGACGGTCAGCGGATCCGTCTCCCACTGGACGCCCGCGTCGTGCTTCCTAGACGTTCACCTTCCACGCCGCGCCGCCTGACAGATGGCGGAGAGGTAGCGGGCTCCGTGGGCCGTGACGGTGATGGTCTGGTCGCCGAACGTGTCCCACATCGCCGCGTCGCGTTCGGCCTTGTGGGTGCCGATCAGCGAGATCGAGACGTCCACCACTCCGAAACACCACGTGCCGTCTGGGCGAATTCGCGGGCGCCGCTCGTGTGGTGGGACGCGCGCCGGTGTTCGGCCCAACCGAGATGGAAACGACGTGACCAGTTCCTGAAGACACTGGGCGCTGCCGGGGCTGCCTACGGCACCTATCGCGTCTGTCGGTTGCTGCCTTCCCTGCTTCCACCGCTCTGGTGGACCTTGCCGGTCAACGTGGTCGCGCCTTGAATGGAGTCATGGAACAGAGGGAACGGGACCAGCTCGTCGCCAGCTACCTGGAGTACGAGAGGACCCGCTCTCAAGACCTGTTCTGGGCGTGGAACGCGGTCATCGACCTCGTGATCAGGTCGGCGGATGAAGGGTTCGAAGTTGTCCGTGCGCTGATCGAGAGGTCGGCCGATGAGCCCACGATCTTCCAGATCGCCGCAGGACCGCTCGAGGAACTGCTCCCCCGTCACGGTCCCAAGATCATCGACGGGCTGCTCGAGGTCGGCGGGAAGGATCAGAAGATGCGGCTTGCCCTGGCGCGAGGAGTCTGGGGCCGCAACCGGATCCGATCAGACGTGCAGGAGAAGCTCTCGGGATTTGCCAACACGCCCGCCGATTGAGTGCCCCCATCGCCCTGGATCGGGCATTCTCCCGCCGTGTCCACCCGGGCCTCCACGGGGACGCGAGCCCCCACGCTGCAGGCGCTCGAGCGCGCAGCCCGGGATCGTCTGGCCCAGATCGACTGGTCACAGCTCCCGGAGGTGCGCCGGCAAGTCCTCGAGGCGCTTGGGTCGGTGCTCCATGGCGGTGACGCGGCGCGGTTGCTCACGGTTCTGCTGCGCTCACACCCGGGCTGGGATGCCGCCCACCGCTCGGTGGCCGCCGAGGCGCTCTTCGGCGTGGCGCTGTGGCGCCGGCGCCTCGCCCACCACGCCGGCTCGGAGGCTCCGGGTGCGCTGCTGACCGCCCTCCTGCGCGACGTGGCTCATCTCCCGGTCCACTCGGTGCGCGACTGGACCGGCGCGGCGGTTCCCGAGGCCCGGCCTCCACCCGACGACTGGCCGACGCGGTTCTCCTGGCCCGATGCGCTGGCCCAGGAGCTCGAGCG
>DASXGF010000455.1:0-2848 GCA_036489275.1 Myxococcaceae bacterium
CGGCCCGCTGGAACCCCAGCCGCTCGTGCAGGCGGATCTACCCGACGTTGTCCGCGTCCACCCCGGCGACCATGACGTGCTTTCCGAGCGCGGTGGCCCGCTCGAGCAGCACCCGCACGAGCGCGCCGCCGATGCCGCGGCCGCGCGCGTCCGCCCGCACGTGGACGCTGTGCTCGACCGTGTACCGGTAGCCGGGCCAGCTCCGGAAGTCGCCGAAGCTCGCGAAGCCGAGGACCCCCGAGTCGTCGGTCGCGACCAGCACCGAATAGCCGAGTGCCTTCCGCGCGCGGAGCCACTGCAGCCGCTCGTCGAGCGTCGCCGGGATCTCCGAGAAGATGGCCGTCGAGGTGGCGAGGACGTCGTTGTAGATGGCAAGGATTGCCGGAACGTCGGACTCGGTCGCGTCGCGCACGATCACGGGGCGACAGGCTCTCAGAAGTCGGGGCGCCGTCGCCAGCACAGTGGGGGAGAGTGATCGCGATCCGTCTCCTTGACCCGGTCCGCGTCTCGTGGTCTCTGTCCCGGACCGACTCGGGGCGTAGCGCAGCCTGGTAGCGCACCTGCCTTGGGCGCAGGGGGTCGGAGGTTCAAATCCTCTCGCCCCGACTCTGCGGACCCGGTGCCCACTCGGGCCGGTGTTCCGCGTCGGTCGGGCGCCGTGGTCCAGCCTCAGCGCACGCCAGCCCGCGGTGCAGGCTCGGGCTCGCGCTCGCGCCAGGCCGCCGGGGGAATGCCCACCACCTTCTTGAAGGCGCGGCTGAACGCCGCCTCGGACGCGTACCCCACCTCCATCGCCGCCTCGAAGACGCTCACGTTCCGTGTGCGCAGGAGCATCGCCGCCCGCTGCATCCGCCAGCGAGTCAGGTACTGCATCGGCGCCTCGCCCACGAGATGGGTGAAGCGCTCCGCCAGGGCCGAGCGCGAGAGCGCGACCTCCTTCGCCAGCGACTCCACGGTCCATGACTCGGCCGGCCGATCGTGCAGCGCTGCCAGCGCTCGCCCCACGAACGGGTCTCGCAGCCCGGCGAGCCACCCGGTCTGTCCCGGAGGCAGGGAGGCCAGGTGGCGGCGCACCACCTCCACGAACATCAGCTCGCTGGCGCGCGCCAGCACGGTCTCCCCACCGGTCCGTCCGCCCTCCGACTCGTAGACGGCGAGCCGGGCCAGCGCCTCGAGCCAGCCGCCTCCCTCGCGGCTGCTGACCTTCAGGGTCCGCGGCAAGGTCGACAGGAGCGGGTTGAAGGGGCGCAGGTCACAGCCGAGGAAGCCGCAGACGATCTGGGTCCGCGGCCCCCCGCCGCCCTCCTCGCGCACGGTGAACGGCAGCCGCATCCCCGGGCGCTGGCGGTACTCTTCTCGCGCCAGGGACAGCGTCCCGCGCAGGCCGGGGCGGCTGGAGATCGTGTGGGCGTCGCCATGGGGGAAGACGATGATGTCTCCCTCGTGCAGCTCCACCGGCTCCTCGCCCACGATGCCGCCCCAGGCGCTGCCCTGGGTGATCAGGTGGTACTCCAGGACGTGCTCCACCCCGGGCAGCACGAACGGGGCCACCACGTTCCCCGCAGGCGCCTCCGCCGCGAAGGGCGCCGCCGCATCCACCCGGAAATAGACCGCTCCGGTCAGCCGCACCGCCCGGAGCACGTCGGAGAGCACGTCGGTGCTCATGCCGGGCCTCTCCCGCCCCGGCGGGTGGGCCGCGGACGACCGAGCAAGAGATGCGGAGGACGGGTCAAGCAGGCTCCCGGGCAGGGAGGCATCTGGATCCGGGCAGCATGTACCCATTACCCCAGGAGATCTCGTCGTGACCACCGTTCCTGCCCAGCACAGTTCCCCGGCCCCGCTGCCCGACCTCGGGGCCATCAAGAGCCGCCAGCAGGCCACCTGGGCCAGCGGCGACTACTCCATCATCGGCACCACCCTCACCATCGTCGGCGAGTCCCTGTGCGAGGCCGTCGACCTCCGCGCCGGCCAGTCCGTCCTCGACGTCGCCTGCGGGAACGGCGCGGCGACCCTGGCCGCAGCGCGCCGGTTCTGCACCGTGACCGGGCTGGACTACGTCCCCTCGCTCCTGGCCCGCGCCGAGGAGCGTGCCCGGGCCGAGCGGTTGGACGTCGCCCTCGTGGAGGGTGACGCCGAGGCGATGCCCTTCATCGACCGGCAGTTCGACGCGGCCATCTCCACCTTCGGCGTCATGTTCACCCCCGACCACGCCCGCGCCGCCCGCGAGCTCGTCCGGGTGGTGCGGCCCGGCGGGAAGATCGGCGTTGCCAGCTGGACCCCGGACGGCTTCATCGGCCAGCTGTTCGCGCTGGTCGGTCGCACCGTTCCGCCCCCGGCCGGCCTCAAGTCGCCCCCGCTCTGGGGCAGCGTCCCGTATTGCGAGCAGCTCTTCGAGGACGCTGCGTCCTCCATCCGCTCGGTGCACCGCGAGTTCACCTTCCGCTACCGGTCGCCGGCGCACTTCATCGAGGTGTTCCGGAACTTCTACGGGCCCACGCACAAGCTCTACGCCGCGCTCCCCGAGGACCGGGCCAAGGTCTTCACCGCGGAGCTGACCGACCTCATCGCTCACCACAACCGCGCGGATGACGGGACGCTGGTCGTCCCCTCGAAGTACCTCGAGCTGGTCGTCACCCGCCGCTGACCCCTCGGCGCCAGCCCGTGCGCCTTCATCTCCGTTGAGGTCACGGGTGCCCGTTCGGTGGTGAACGGGCGTTCTCGACCCGGTGCGGGCGAGCGGCGGGGCCGTGCGAAGGTGCCCGCGCCCCTTCCCCGGAAGTCGCGCCGGAGCCGGGGAAGGATGATCAGGAGTCAAGAGCTGGAAAGCACGACAGCCGGGTCGTTCGAT
>DASXGF010000488.1:0-2783 GCA_036489275.1 Myxococcaceae bacterium
GAACTCCCACAGCGGCCTGTCGGCGATGACCACCCCGGCGGCGTGCATCCCCGCCTGGCGGTGCAGCCCCTCCAGCGCCATGGAGATGGTGAGGACCTCCTTGGAGGTCACCTCGCGTCCGCCCTCCAGCGTGCCGAGGACGGTGGGCTTGTCGATCATCTCCTTGAGGCGCGGCTCCATCTCGATCGCGTCCTTCAGGGTGATGTTGAGGACCTCGGGGACCAACTTGGCCAGCCGGTCTCCCTCGGCGAAGGGGAGGCCGAACACCCGGGCGACGTCCCGGAGGACGCTCTTCGCCTTCAGCGAGCCGAAGGTGATGATCTGCCCCACGTTGTCCTGGCCGTACTTGCCCGAGACGTAGGTGATGACCTCGTCACGCCGGTCCTGGCAGAAGTCGATGTCGAAGTCCGGCATCGAGACCCGCTCGGGATTCAGGAAGCGCTCGAAGAGGAGGTTGTACGGGATGGGGTCGAGGTCGGTGATGCGCAGGGCGTAGGCCACCAGGCTCCCCGCGCCGGAGCCCCGGCCCGGGCCGACCGGGATGCAGTGCCGCTTCGCCCAGTTGATGAAGTCCTGGACGATGAGGAAGTAGCCGCTGAACCCCATCGTGGAGATGACCGCGAGCTCGGTCCCGAGCCGGTGGAGGTACAGCTCCCGGTCCACGGCGTAGGGAAGCTCCCTGAACCGCTCCTGGAGCCCGGTGGTGGCCAGCTCGGCCATGTACGAGTCCGGAGTATGGCCCTCGGGGACCTTGAAGGTCGGCAGCATCGGCTTGCCGAGCTTCAGCTCGAGCGTGCACTGCTCGGCGATGCGCATCGTGTTGTGCACCGCCTCGGGCACGTCCTGGAAGTAGGCCAGCATCTCCTCGGGGCTGGTGACGTAGAGCTGGTCGGTGCTGTGGCGCATCCGCTTGCTGTCGGCCAGGGTCTTCCCGCTGGCGATGGCCATGAGGAGCTCGTGCGCCGCCGCGTCCTCCCGCTGGATGTAGTGGGCGTCCGCGGTGGCGACCAGCGGCAGCTCCAGGTCTCGGGAGAGCTGCTTCAGATTTCCGTTGGCCTTCTCCTGCTCGGGGAGGCCGTTGGACTGGATCTCGAGGAAGAAGTGGCCGGGGGCGAAGATGTCCTTGTACTCGCGGGCCGCGGTGCGGGCGGCGTCCATGTCGCCGCGGTAACAGGCAGACGTCACTTCGCCGCCCAGGCAGGCTGTGAGCCCGAACAGGCCGCCGCTGTGCTCCTTGAGCAGCTGCTTGTCGATGCGTGGATGGTAGTAGAAGCCGTCGAGGTACGCCTTGCTCGAGAGCATCCGGAGGTTTGCGTAGCCCTCCTCGTTCTTCGCCAGGAGGATGAGGTGGTTGGCCACCTTCTCCGTCCGGTCGGTCCGCCCCTTGGTCCCCGCGACGTACGCCTCGAGCCCGAGGATGGGCTTGATGCCCGCCTCCTTCGCCTTCTTGTAGAAGTCGATGGCGCCGAACATGTTGCCGTGATCGGTGACCGCGACGGCCGACATGCCCTTGGCCTTGACGGTCTTGATCAGGTCCTTCATCCGGATGGCGCCGTCGAGGAGCGAATAGAGGGTGTGCAGGTGCAGATGGGTGAAGGACATGGCGGGAGGCACCGTTCTACGGCGGCCGGCTGACGGTGTTCTAGCGTCCTGAGGCGAGGCGGACCGCCCTGATTTCATTCGGGTTCGCGCCGCTCGACCGGCGCTGGTGCCGCCTCCCAGGCGGAGCCTCCCAGCCCGGCGTCCGTCCAGGCGTCAGAACGAGCCGGACGCCCTTCAGAGGAACTCTCCGACCTCGCGTGCCTGCTCGCGAGTGAGCCCGACCGGCACCATGCTCGCTGGAACCAGGGTCAGGGCAGGCGCGGGCCGTCGGTGGTGCTCGGCGGCGTGGACTTCTGCAGCTCGGCGGCGACCTTCTCCATCTGCCGCATCGCGCGGAGGTGATTCCGTCCGGCGAGCTTGAGGAGGTCCTCCTCGCTCCAGCCCCGGCGCAGCAGCTCGGCGAAGAGCACGGGGTAGGTGCTCGGGTCCTCCAGCCCCGGAACCATCGACGCCTTCCCGCTGTCGAAGAAGTCCCCCCCGATGCCCACGTGGTCCACTCCAGCCACCTTCCGGATGTGCTCGATGACGTTCGCGACGTCGGCCATCGAGCCTCCGGGCGGGGGATGCGCGTTCACCCAGGCGGCGAGCTCCTTGTCCGCCTCGGCATCGGTCGCGACCCGCTGGCGGATGCTCCGCTGCATCTCGTCCTTCTGCTTCTCCCAGGCCTGACCGTCGACCACGAACTCGCGGATGAAGCTCACGTGGACCACCCCTCCGTTCTTCGCGAGGAGCTGGAGCACGTCGTCGGGGATGTTGCGCGGGTGGGGCACGAGAGCGAACGCGTCCGAGTGCGAGGAGATGACCGGCGCCTTCGAGACCCGCAGGACGTCGCGCATCACGTCCGCGCTCACGTGCGCGATGTCGACGAAGATGCCCGTCCGGTTGAGCTCACGGACGAGCAGCTCGCCGTGCTTCGTCAGCCCATGGTTTCTCGGCGTGTCAGTGGCCGCATCGGCCCACTCGGTGTTCCTCCAGTGGGTGAGCGTCAGGTAACGCGCGCCCAGCCGGTGAAAGATGCGGACCACCGCCGGCGAGGCTTCGACCATGTGACCGCCCTCGACGCCGAGGAGCGAGGCGATCCGCCCCGCCTTGGTGATGCGCTCGATGTCGTCCGCGGTTCGGGCGAGCTCGAGCTCGGGACGGCTCTCGATCATCCGGAGGCTGAGGTCGAAGATCTTGAG
>DASXGF010000552.1:0-26947 GCA_036489275.1 Myxococcaceae bacterium
ACCGGCCACGGTCCGAATGAGGATCTTCAGATCCAAGAGCAGCGACCAGTTCTCGATGTAGTAGAGGTCGTACTCGATGCGCTTCTGGATCGAGGTCTGACCCCGCAGCCCGTTGATCTGCGCCCAGCCGGTGATGCCCGACTTCACCTTGTGCCGCAGGTGGTACTTCGGGATCTGCCGCTTGAACTCCTCGATGAACACCGGCCGCTCGGGCCGCGGACCGACCAGGCTCATGTCGCCGCGGAGAACGTTGAACAGCTGCGGCAGCTCGTCCAGGGACGTGCGCCGGAGGAACCCGCCCAGCGACGTGCGACGGTCGTCCTCGGCGCTGGCCATCCGGGGGCCGGACCGCTCCGAGTCCATCCCCATGGTGCGGAACTTGAGGATCCGGAAGACCGCCCCGTCCATGCCCATCCGCTCCTGGGTGTAGAGCACCGGGCCGCGGCTCGACAGCTTCACCGCCACGGCGATGAGCACCATCAACGGTGAGACCACCAGCAGGGCCAGCGCGGAGAAGAGGATGTCGAACGCGCGCTTGGCCACCAGGTTCCAGCCCTCGAGCGGACCGCCCTGCAGGCTGACGATGGGCAGGCCGCCGAACTCCTCCAGTCCTCCGTAGAGCGTCACGTACTGGAAGAGGTCGGGGACGATCTTCACGTCCACGGTGTGGAGCGCGAGGCGGTCCATCAAGGACTTCATGAGCGGCATGTCCTCGGAGGGAAGCGCGTGGATCACCTGGTCCACCGGCGCCTCCCGGAGCGCGGTCTCCAGACCGCCGGCGGTGCCGATGACCGGCACACCACCCACCGTGCTCCCGGGCGGGAGCGGGTCGCGCGAGAGCACCCCGGTCACCCGGAAGCCGAGCTCGCGGTGGTGGTCGATGGTCTCCACCACCCGCTCGCCGAGATCACCGGCCCCGACCAGGAGGATGGACTTGAGGTTCAGGCCTCTCCGCCTCATCGACTCCAGCCACATCCGGAGCGCGACCCGGGTCGTCGCGACCAGGACGAACGAGTAGGCGGCGAAGAAGACCAGGGTGAGCCGCGAGTAGCGCTCGCGACCGAAGTAGGTCAGGGCGACCAGCACCAGGCTTCCGGTGATGGTGGCCTTGAAGAGCTCGAAGACCTCCTCGAGGTGGGTCCGGACCCGGTTCGTCGCGTAGAGCCGCGACAGCCGGTAGGTCAGCGGGAAGAGCACGAGGACCAGGACGAGCGTCACCAGCGTCTCGCGCCAGGGTGGCCGCGGAGCGGTGAGCGCGTCGAAGCGGGTGACGTACGCCAGCGCGAAGGCGAGCGTCAGCACCACCACGTCGATGGCGACCTTGATCGATGTCCAGAACCGCTGAAGCCGGTTGAACACGCTCTCTGCCCTACCACGGAAGCCGGCCGCGGATGTCGGCACGGCCGGCCAGCAGCGTCTCGACCTTCCTCCGGACGGCGTCCCGGAAGCGCTCCTCGGAGAAGAGCTCGGCCTGCGCACGCGCCCGCGCCGGCTGGAAGGTCCGCTCGAAGGCATCGAACCGTTCGACCGCGTCGGCCAGCGCCGCCGGCGTCGGATCGTCGAAGAGAAGCGCGGTCTCCGGGGTGAGGGTCTCCAGGGCGCCGCCCCGGGCCAGGGCGATGACCGGGCGTCCGGAGGCGAGCGCCTCGAGCGGAGCGATGCCGAAGTCCTCCTCGCCGGGGAACACCAGCGCCCGAGCCCCCCGGTAGAGGCCCGGGACCTCGGCGTCCGGCACCTTGCGGAGCCACCGGACGTTCGGCGGAAGACCGTCGCGGAGCAGCCGCCCGTCCTGGCCGTCCCCGGCGATCCACAGCTCCTGACCGGTCCGGCGAAAGGCCTCCACCGCGACGTCCACCCGCTTGTAGGGAGCGAGCGCTCCGAGCCAGAGGAAGTAGCCCCCGCGTCCGGCTTCCGGTTCCGGCGGAGCGAACCGCGCGAGGTCCACCGGCGGGTGGATGACGTCCGCCTCCCGGCCCCAGAAGCGAGCGATCCGCCGCGCCACGTGGTGGCTGTTGGCGACCAGCGCATCCGGGTCGGCGGCGGTCCTCCGGTCCCAGGCCTGGAGCGCCGGTCGGCTCGCCGCGGCCGCCCACCGGACCGGGAGGCTCGCCTGCCCCGGACCGAAGTAGGCGTCGAACTGATCCCACATGTAGCGCATGGGCGAATGCACGTAGGCCAGGTGGGGGACGCCCGGAGGGACGGGCGCGCCCTTGGCGACGCAGTGGCTGGAGGAGATGACCAGGTCGAAGCCCCGCAGGTCGAGGAACCGCATCGCCGCGGGCATCAGCGGCAGCAGCGTCCGGTAGCGGTGGGCCACCCCGGGCAGATGCTGCAGCGGGGAGGTGTGGATGGGGCGCGACTCCACGTCCGGGCCCACGCTCCCCGGGACGTGGAGGAGGGTGAAGATCTCCGAATCGGGGAAGAGCCGCACCAGCTGCGCGAGCACCAGCTCTCCGCCGCGGCGCCCGGTGAGCCAGTCATGAACGAGAGCGACGCGCATCGCGGGGAGCGTTCGGGCCGGTCGGTGTAGCATGGCGGGGCCGCCAGATGGCCTCTCCCCGGGTGCTCATCGATCTTCGGATGGTGTCCGGCCGGCTGCACGGCATCGCCCGGTACGCCCTGGAGCTGGCCCGGGTGCTCCCCGCCCTCGCACCGGACCTGACCTTCGAGGGGCTCGGTCCGCCCGCCGGGCTGCCAGAGCTGGGGCCGCTCGCGCCGGCGATCCCGGTCCACCGCGCGCCGGCCGGGTTCCTCGCCCCGCTCGAGCAGCCGGGGCTCGCCGCCATCCTCCGCCGGCTCCGGCCGGACCTGTTCCACGCCACCTCGTTCTCCGTGCCGCTGTTCTGGCGGGGACCGCTGGTGGCGACGCTCCATGATGCCGCGCATCTGGTCCGGAGCGTCGAGTTCGGTCCGCTGACCGCCCTCTACTACCGCCTGGTGGTGCGCCCGACCGTCCGCCGGGCGCGCGGGCTCCTCACCGTGTCCGAGTTCGCCCGGGGCGAGCTCTCGAGCCGGCTCGGCGTCCCTGACTCGCGCTGGAGCGTCGTCCCGCCGGGGGTCGACGCGCGCTTCCGCCCGCCCACCGACGGGGAGCAGCTCGCGGCGCGCGCCCGGTACGCGCTCCCGGCCCGGTACCTCCTCGCGGTGGGCAACGCGAAGCCGTACAAGAATCTGGCCTTGCTGGCCCGCATCGCCGCGCGCCTGCCGGTGCCGCTCGTGCTCCTCGCCGGGGACGGTGCGGCGCGCGTCTTCCCCCGGCCGACCCGGGTGCTCCTCGAGGTCGACGAGGCGCACCTTCCGGCGCTCTACGGCGGGGCGGAGGCGCTCCTCCTGCCCTCGCGGCACGAGGGGTTCGGGTTGCCCGCGCTCGAGGCGATGGCCGCCGGGACGCCGGTGATTGCGGCGAACGCGGGTTCCCTGCCGGAGGTGACCGGCGGCGCCGCCGAGCTGCTCGACCCCGACGCGCCCGAGGCCTGGATCGCCGCCGCCGGCGCCCTGGTGGCGAACCCACTCCTACGAAGCCGCTGGATCTCCGCGGGCCGCGAGCGGGCGCGGGCCTACACCTGGGAACGCTGCGCCCGGCAGACCCTCGCTGTCTACCGCACCGCGATGGGCTGAGCCGAAGGAGCCGGCCCCGGGTAGACCAGTCCCACGCCCCAGACGAGCGCGAAGCCGAGCGCGACGCTGGGGTGGAACGGCAGGTAGTGGGCGATGCCCAGCGCCTGGTAGCCGATCCACGAGAGCGCGGCCCCGAGCGCGACCGTGTTCCCCTCGCGGGCCCGGCGGAGCAGAGCGCGGATCAGCGCCGCGTGGAGCAGCACCCACAGCGCGAGCCCGGGGAGCCCCGTCTCGGCCCAGACGGTGAGGGCGATGGAGTGGGCGTCGCGCGAGAGCATGTCGGTGATGCCGGTGACCTCCTGCCGGGCCAGCGCTGCGGTCCGGTAGTTGCCGAAGCCCACGCCGAGCCAGGGGTGCTGGTGCACCAGGTCCCAGCCCGCGCCACGGGCAAGCGCCCGCTCGCCACCGACGAAGTTCTCGCTCGCCGCGGCCAGCCGGGCGTGCCACCCCGGGCTCACCAGCGCCGCGGCGGCCAGGGCGAGGACCAGCGCGCCCACCGCGGTCCGCACCCGGGCGCTCCGGGTCACCACGACGCCGGCCAGCACCACCATGAGCAGCGCGGTGAGGAGGGCGGCCCGGGCGTAGGCGAGGACGATGCATCCGAGGCAGGCGACCGTCAGGGCGGAGGCGAGCGCGCGCGTGCGGACCGGCGCGGGCCGGAGCGCGGTGGCCACCGCGGGGCCGAGCGCGGCGACCGAGGCGTGGGCCAGCCGCAGCCGGTGGAAGAAGAAGCCCCCGGCCGCGTAGCGCTCCTCCCCTCCAAAGGATTCGTGCACGCGGGCGACGGGGAGCCGGAGGAAGGCAGGGACCGGCACCGACCAGCGGACCAGGTGCTGCACCGCCGAGAGCACGAGCGAGGCGAGGCCTCCGGCGAGGAAGAGCACCGAAGGCCACCACCAGCGGACCACCTGCGCGCCGAGCAGCGCGGCCGCGGCGAGCGCGGCCGTGTCCAGGCAGTGCAACCAGAGCGAGGCCGGAGGCAGTCCGTGCGCCCCGAGCGCGAGGACGACCAGCGGCGACACCGCCTGCCACCCGGCGAGCGCAAGCGCCGCCCGCGCGGGGAGCCGCGCCGCCGCCGGCAGAGAGACCCCCTGGAGCACCCACACCGCCGAGACGACGAGGGCGAGGTCCGCCACCCCTTGAAGCAGCCCCTCGGCGAGCCAGAACACCGCGGCCCAGGCGGCCACCAGCGCGGTCGCCACCCCGGCCCGCGTCACGCCGGCGCTCCCGACCATCCTCGGCGGTGGAGGAGGCGCCGGGTCCACCCCGGCGGAACCCAGAGGAGCGCGGCCAGCGCCAGCCCGAGCGCGACGAGCGGAAGGACCGCGGCCACCAGGGGCGCCATCCTCCCCGCATTCACCAGCGCCCGGGCGATGACGGTGAGCCCCCACAGCCCCATGGTCACTGCGAGCCCCTCGACGAGCGCGCCGGTGAGCGACCCGCCGCGTCCGGGCCGGAGCGCGAGCGCGACCGCGACCAGAGCCGCGGGCACTCCGGCCAGCGGATAGGCGAAGCGGTTTCCGAGCGCGAGCACGAACAGCCGGTCGGGAAGGCCCACCTCGCGGCGGGCGCGGATCTGCTGGCGGAGCACCGGGAGGCGCATCTGCTCGGGTCGTCCCGGCCGGATTCCGAGCAGGCCGCGACTGATGCCCAGGTCCACCGTCTCCTCGGGGAGCGTGGTGAGCTTCAGGCCGCCTCTACGGTCGAACACCCGGCGGGTGACGCCCTTGAGATTCCAGCGGGTGCCGCCGGCGTGCTCCATCCGGGCGGCGTCCACCCGCTCTGCCAGCGCGAAGTCCGGGGTGAGGCGGAGCACGGTGATTCCCTGGAAACCCGACTCCACGTCTCCGCCCTCGAGATGGAGGATGAGGTCCTGGTGCCGGAACCACTGCTTGCGCTCGTAGAAGGACCGCCAGTCGCCCCAGCGGTGGAAGCGCAGCGCGGTGATCTCGTCCACCCGGCGGCTGGCGTGCCCCACGGCGAACTCGTCGAGCAGCCCGAGGATGAGCGCCGCGGTGAGCGCCACCGCCGCGACGGGAATGAAGAGCACCCGCCGCCCGAAGCCGAGGGCGAGGATTGCGGTCAGCTCTCCCTTGCGACGGAGGAGCGAGATGAGCGTCGCGGATGCCAGGAGGAGCGCCGCCGGGGCCAGCTGGTGCGTCGCCACCAGCGCCTTCCACCCGTAGAGCTCCAGCACGTCGCGCACCCAGTTCGGCCCGGTGTAGGCGCGGGCGCGATCCACGAAGTCCGCGACGAGGAACACCACCAGGAGCCCGGCCAGCACCGCGCCCACGAGGACCAGATAGCGACGGAGGACGTGCCGGAGGAGGAGCCCGCGCATCAGGCCACCACACCGCGCCGGGTGAGGCGGACGAAGAGCCAGGCACCGAACGCGCCGAACACGAGGTTGGGCGCCATCCCGGCGAGCCATGGCGCGAGCCGCCCGGCGATGCCGAGGTTCTCGAAGCTCCGCTCCACGATGTAGTAGGCGACGTAGGCGCCGAGGGCGAGCAGGTACCCACGGGTCCGCGCCGCGCGGGAGGACATGGCGAGCGGCACGCCGAAGAGCGCGAAGGCCAGCGGCGTCAGCCCCTCCGCCAGCCGGACGTGAAACGCGGTGAGGAAGGGAGCCGGGCTCCGGCCGCTGGACCGGGCGTCGGTCGCGGCAGCGAGCAGCTCGCGAGGGGTCAGCTCTTCCTTGGGCGAGCGGAAGTGGTTCTTGCGGAGGATGGAATCCTCGACGCCGACCGAGAGGTTGCCGTCGCGGAAGGTGAGCACCGCGTAGTCCGTCCCGGTGTGCTCGGCCCGGTGCACCTCGCCGGCCTTGAGCCCCACCGCCAGCGAGGCTCCTCGCCCCGAGGGGTTGATGGTTCCCTCGTGCGCGAGCACGAGCAGCGGCGCCCGCGGATCCCGGTCGTCGTGGACCAGGACGTGGGTCCAGACCCCGCGCTCCTTGTCCACGTCCTGGGCGTAGAGGGTGAGGTCGGTGAGGTCCTCGTAGAAGACGCCGGGACGGACGTCCCCGAGCACGTTCTTCTTGATGACCTCGCTCACCTGGACCTTCACCTGCTTCAGGCCCCAGGGCTCGGCGGTGGAGGCGAGGAGGAGCAGGAACACGCCGAGCACACCGCCCACCGCGAGCGGCACTCGGGCCAGCTGCCAGGGAGTCGCCCCGAGCGAGAGCAGCGCCAGCAGCTCGCGGTCCTCTCCCAGCCTCCCGAGGCCGAGGAGGATGGCGAGGAGGAACCCGACCGGCAGCGACATCACCAGCAGGTGCGGGCTCAGGTTCACCACCAGCCGCAGGAAGTCCCAGGGCGTGACCGCCGAGCCGAGCAGCACCTCGGTTCCGCGGAGGAACTGCATCACGAAGAGCAGGAGGAAGAGGAACACCACCCAGAGCAGCAGAGGCACCAGCAGCTCGCGCAGCAGGTACCGGACGAGCACGGGGAGCTCGGGCCACCTCACGGGTGCGCGGTCCCGAGCCCCCGGGCCCCGATGTCTCGCCGGTACTGCATCCCCTCGAAGGAGATGCGGCTCACCGCCCCGTAGGCGTTGGCCCGCGCCTCGGCGAGATTCGGCCCGCGGGCGCAAACGGTGAGCACCCGTCCGCCGGCGGTGACCAGCGCACCGTCACGGAGCGCGGTTCCGGCGTGGAACACCTGGCAGCTGCCGCCGATGCGGTCCGTGCCGGTGATCGGGGTCCCGGTGACCGGCGCCGCGGGGTAGCCCGCGCTGGCCAGCACCACGCCCACCGACGCGCCGGGGAGCACCGAGAGCGGCCGAGGAGAGAGCGTGCCCCGGGCGCAGGCCTCGAGCCAGGGGAGCAGGTCCTCGCCGAGCGACATCACCAGGACCTGGACCTCGGGGTCACCGAAGCGGGCGTTGAACTCGAGCACCGAGGGACCGTCCCGGGTCACCATCAGGCCGGCGTAGAGCGCGCCCCGGAACGGCGTGCCGCGGGCGGCCATGGTCCGGAGCACCGGGGCGATGACCTCCTCGCCGACGCGGGCCAGCGCGGCGGCGTCGAGCACCGGCGCCGGACAGTACGCTCCCATGCCTCCGGTGTTGGGGCCCTGGTCGCCGTCGAGCAGACGCTTGTGGTCCTGGGCCGGCGGAAGCAGCACGTAGCGCGAGCCGTCGCAGAGGGCGATGACGCTGACCTCCTCGCCGTCGAGCACCTCCTCCAGCACGAGCGTCCGCCCCGCCTCGCCGAGCCCGGCGAGCGAGCGCACCGCGGCCACCGCCTCGTCCGCCCCGCGGGCGACGATGACGCCCTTGCCCGCCGCGAGCCCGTCCGCCTTCACCACCACGGAACCGCGGGCCCGGGCCCAGGCTTCCGCCTCGGGGACGGAGGTGAATGCCCGGCCAGCGGCCGTGCGGACGCCGGAGGCGAGCATCACCTCCTTGGCGAAGGCCTTGCTGCCCTCGAGGCGCGCCGCGGCCGCATCCGGGCCGAACACCGCGATGCCAGCCGCCCGGAGCGGGTCGGCGACGCCCGCCACCAGCGGCCCCTCGGGACCCACCACCACCAGGTCCACCCGCGCGTCGCGAGCGAGCGCCAGAACTGCCTCGGGGTGTTCGGCCGCGACCGGCAGGTTCTCGGCGAAGGTGGCCGTGCCGGGATTTCCCGGCGCGCAGATCAGCGCACTGAGCTTCGGGCTCTGCGCCAGCTTCCAGGCGAGCGCGTGCTCCCGCCCACCGCTTCCCAGGACCAGCACCCGCATCGTGTCCGATCAACCCTCCGGCGGCAGAAGGTACAAGGCCCGCCAGGCCGAGGCGTACTCCGGATCGAGCACGATGACACGCTGGAGTCGTTCCCGGGCGGACACGATGGCCCCCGAGCGCGCCTCCAGCTCGGCGAGCCGAACCCGCGCGGCGAGCAGGCCCGGGCTGAGGGTGTTCGCCTCGCGGAGCGCGCGCTGCGCTCCCTCGAGGTCGTTGGTCGCGGCGAGGGCCGAGCCGAGGGCGAACTGGACGAAGCCGTTGCTCTTCCCGCCCGCCGCGACCGCCTCCTGCGCCCGGGCCAGAGCCCCGGCCGTGTCCCCCCGCGCCGCGAGGAGGATGGACTTCCACGCCAGCACCACCGGCTGGTTCCCGCCGGCCTTGAGGATGCGGTCGACGAGCGCCTCCGCGCCCGCCGAGTCACCCTGGTGGACCCGGAGCACGGCCTCCGCCAGCAGCGGCTGGCCGTCGCGGTCGTCCTTGCTGAGGAGCACCAGCCGCTCGGCGGCGCCCTTGAGCCCGTCGCCCGGCCAGAGCGGCGGAATGCCCGGTCCGTCGCGGAAGGGGTCGGCCTGGAGCGCCGTGGACACGCTCTGGAGTGCCTGCTCGCGCGCACCGGTCATCGCCCAGGCCGCACCGCCCCAGAGCCTGGCGTCGGTGCGGCGCCCGTCGGCGGCGGCGGCACGGTCGAAGGCCTCGGCGGCCGCCGGCCAGCGCTGCTGGGCCGCCCGGACCCTGCCCTCGAGCAACGCGCCGAGGCCCGGGTCGCCGAGCTTGTCGGCCAGGGCGGGCAGGTGCGCCGCGGCCTGGTCCGCCGCGTTCCGGTCGAGGCTCAGCAGGAGGCCCTGGAGGTGTGCCTGCACGTCGTCCGGCGAGATCTTGAGCGCTGCCGCCACCGCCTGGTTCGCGCTCTGTGGATCGCCCGCCGCGCGCGCCACGCGGGCCAGCGTCACCTGCGCCCGGAGCAGGTCCGCCCCGGTCAGCTTTCCGCGCTGCACGGCGTGGGTGAGCAGCTTCACCGCGTCGGCCGGAGCGTGCTCGGCGCCGGCGCGCAGCGTGGCCATCTCGATGACCGCCGGTCCGTCCTGGGTCGTGGGATTCGCCTGGAGCCGCTCGTAGATCTTCCGGGCCTGGGCGGTCTCCCCCACCTGTCCCCAGAGCCGCGCCAGGGCACGGGCGGTCCGCGGCTCGTCGGGGTCCACCGCGAGCCGGGCCTGGAGGTCCGCGGTGGCGGCGCGCGGCGAGCCCCCGGCCTCGTGCGCCGTGGCCCTGACGTTGAACACCCGGCGCTGGGTGGGGTCCCGGTCCTCCACCTCCTGGAGCAGCGAGAGTGCCAGCGCGGCGGACGAGGTGGCGTAGGACTCGGCCAGCACCAGACGGGCCCTCGTTCCCCAGGGCGAGGGCGCCTCGGCGGGCGCCGGCGAGGTCGTTCCCGGGGCGGGCGGCGGTGGCGGGCGGGTAGCATCCACCGCGCTCTGCCCGAGGCCCCGGGCGCGCTCGATGTCCGGCGGCGCGCCGCGCACGAGGAGCAAGCTCGCCAGGCCGACCTGGAACGGTGGCTTCGCACCGAGGCGCTCCAGTGCGCTGTCACCCAGCTTCACCAGGGAGTCCAGCTCGCCCCGCGCGAGCTGGCTCCCCCGCCCGCGGGCGATGGACTCCATCCACAGCCCGAGCGCGCCCAGGTCGCGCGGGGCCTGGACCAGCGCTGTCTCCAGCGTGCGCTCCGCGGCGAGGTCCGAGGCCTCGGTGTCCTTCGCCAGGTCCGCCTGCGCCGCGGTGACGAGGTCCGGGACGGGCCGCGGCTCGGGGGGCGCCTTCCAGGCCGTGAGTCGGGCCTCGAGGCCCTCGGGGAGCCGGGCCTCCGACGGGGGGTGCTTCTTCCCCGGAACCGGCAGAGCGTCGGCCACGGCCTTCAGATCCCTGGGGTCCGGGCGCACGCGCAGGTACCAGAGGGCGCCGGACACCACCGCCACCAGGCCGAGGACTCCGAGGAGCGCCCAGAGCGGTCCGCGCCGGTCCGCCGGGGGCATGGTCCGGAGGGCGTAGCGGGGCCGCGCCGGCGGCGTCGGCGACCGCGAGGCACCCTCGCCCGGGTCGGTCACCGTCGGGACACCTGGCGAGAGCGCGGGCGTCTGGCTCCGCGGCGGGGTGCGCGGGGAGCCGGAAGAGAGCGCGGGCGCCTGGCTCAGCGGCGGCGTGCGCCCCGGTCCGCGCCCGAGCGCCGCGGCGGTGCGGGCACGGCACACGCCGCACACCCCGCTGGCCAGGTCGTCGGCGTCCACCAGCTTCCCGCCGCATGCCGCGCAGGGCTCGGAAGAGACGGGCGGAGGCGGCGCGGCCGGCTCCGGGGCGCGAGCCTGCGGCCGCCGGGGCGGTGCCGGCGGGGCTGCCGGCGACGGCGCACGCCCGGGCCCCGCGCCCGGAGCCTGGACCGGAGGGAGCGGCGTCCGCCTCCACGGGTCGGAGCGCTCCGTCTCGGGCCACTCGTCCGCCAGGGTGTTCGTCCCGGGCAACGGGTCGTCGGCCTCGAGGTCACTGAAGTCGATGGGCACCGAGCTCGGCGCCAGCAGCGGCGCCTGAGGGTTGCCGCCCGGCGGAGGGGAGACCGGCGGAACAGTGGGCGGCGGCGCGGCGGGAATGTCGTCGAACTGAACGTGGCTCCGCCCCACCACGTAGTCGAGCTGGGAGTCCGTCTCCCAGTCGAGCTCGCCGAACAGCTCCTCCTCGTCTTCCGGGGGAGGGGTCGGCTCGATGGAGCGGGTGGTGAGCGCCACCCGGCCGATCTGGCTCTTTCCGCCGGGGGGCGTGGTGAGCGGGACGCCGCTGCTCGAGTGGAGCAGCTGCGAGTGCTTGCAGCGCGGGCAGCGGGCCCGCGTGGCCCGGGCGACGGCCTCGTCCGGGACCGAGTACTCGGTGCTGCACTGTTCACATCGGAAGCGCATCCCGGGTCCCGGCGTCAGTGCCGGAAGTGACGCACCCCGGTGAACACCATCGCCACGTCGTGCTCGTCGGCCGCGGCGATCACTTCCGCGTCGCGCACGCTTCCCCCTGGCTGGGCGACGGCCTTCGCTCCGGCGCCGGCCAGCGCGTCCAGCCCGTCCCGGAAGGGAAAGAACGCGTCGGAGGCAACGGCACTTCCCCGGAGCGCCTCGCCTCCCCGGGCTGCGGCGATCTTCACCGACTCGACCCGGCTGGTCTGCCCTCCACCCACCGCCAGGATCCGCTCGGCGGTGGAGAAGACGATGGCGTTGCTCTTCACGTGCTTGCACACCCGCCACCCGAAGCGCAGCGCGGCCAGCTCGGAGGCGGTGGGGGCGCGGCGGGTCACCACCTTCCACTCAGTGGAAGGCTCGACGGCGTCACGGTCCTGGACCAGCAACCCGCCGGAGATGCTCCGGAGCTCGAAGGAGGCGAAGGGCCGCGCCCCGGCCGGCCATTCCTTGCGGCCGTCGAGGAGCCGGAGGTTCTTCTTGCCGGCGAGCACCGTGCGGGCGCCCTCGGAGTATCCCGGGGCGATGACCGCCTCGAGGAAGGTCTCGGCCATCGCCCGCGCGGTGGGCTCGTCGACCTCGCGGTTGAGCGCGACGATCCCCCCGAAGGCGGAGACCTCGTCCACCGCCCGCGCGACGCGGTAGGCCTTCTCCAGCACCTCGTCCTGGGCAACGCCACAGGGCGTGTTGTGCTTGATGATGACCGCCGCCGGCCGCTCGGGGAACTCCAGGGCCAGGGCCAGCGCGGCGTCGAGGTCGAGCAGGTTGTTGTACGAGAGCTCCTTGCCCTGCAGCACCTCGGCGAAGGAGAGCGACGGCCCCGGCGGCGCGCGATACGCGCGGTACCAGGCTCCCCGCTGGTGCGGATTCTCTCCGTAGCGAAGCTCCCGGACCTTCCGGAACCCGAGGGCCAGCTCGTCGGGCAAGGGGACGCCGTCGCGCTCGGCCATCCAGCCGGAGATGCTCGCGTCGTAGGCCGCGGTGTGGGCGTAGGCCTTGCGCTGGAGGCGGCGGCGCGTCTCGGCGGAGGTGCCTCCCTTGCGGAGCTCTTCCAGGACCGCCTCGTAGTCCTCGGGGTCGACCACCACCGTCACCGAGGCGGCGTTCTTCGCGCCGGCGCGGATCATCGCCGGGCCGCCGATGTCGATGTTCTCGAGGACCTCCTCCTCGCCGAGGCCCTTGGCGACGGTCTCCCGGAACGGGTACAGGTTCACCGCCAGGAGCGAGATGGGAGCGATGCCCCCGGCCTCCATCTCCGCCCGGTCCGAGGCGAGCGCGGGGCGCCCGAGCAGCCCACCGTGGATGCGGGGATGGAGCGTCTTCACCCGGCCGCCCAGGATCTCCGGGCTTCCGGTGTGTTCGGAGACCTTGCGGGCGGAAAGTCCCGCGTCCTTCAAGGCCTGCAAGGTGCCACCGGTGCTGAGGATCTGGAACCCGAGGTCGACGAGACCACGGGCGAAGGGGACGAGTCCGCGCTTGTCGGAGACGCTGAGGAGGGCGATCACGGGTCCTGTGGGGATGGACTGAAAACAGCCCGGGACGAAACACCGCACACTTCCAGGTGTCAACGAACGACCGAGCGGCGAGATCGGGGGGTCGCGCGCGCCCCGGCGGCACCGGAGACCCGCGCGCCGCGATCCAGCCGCGCTTCAGCCTTCCGCGCCGCCCGCTAGTCCTCGGTGGCCTCGCGGAGCTTGGCCAGCCCGCGCGTCTCCACCTGCCGGATGCGCTCGCGGGTGAGGTTCATGATCTCCCCCACCTCCTCGAGCGTGATCCCGCCCTTCTCCGCCACGTCGAGCGCGCAGGTGTGCTCGAGCTCCCAGATCTCCTTGTCCGGGAAATTGAGCTTGATCGACCCGGTCTCCGGATTCACGTCCAGGTAGAGATTGTGCTTGCAGGAGACGAAGAGGCAGGGGCGGGGGCCGTTGATGCAATCGGCTCGCGTGCGCGGCCGGTTCTCGTCCACGCTCCGGAGCAGCTCCTGCTCGTCGGGGTCCACGTCGCCGGCGAGGCGGCGCCGGCGGAGCTCGCGGGCCATCTCCTTGCGGGACATGGTCTTCGATCGGCGGCGCTCCACTGGCACCGGGAGGGCGCCTCCAGTCTCCGCGGCAGTCTCCGCGCCGGGTTCCGCCGTCCACTCTGGCTTGACCTGACTCATCGCTTCCCTCCTCCGGACCGCTTGGCGGCGGAACTGGTCGCCGGTGGTGTCACGACAGATCGCTCCGCTCGACGGAGCCGAGAGCCCGCTGCGCGGTGAGCGCGCTGCCGACCCGTGAAAGGTCCCGGACCAGATCCCCGGCGCGCCGGCGCAGGCCGGTGAGCTCGCCCGCCAGATTCCGGCGCTGCTCGGTGGCGAGGGCGCGCTCGCCCAGCTCGGTCTCGAGCCCGCTGAGCGTCTCGTCCAGGCTGCGCTCCACCTGGTCGATGTGGTTCTTCACGCCGACGAAGGAGCGCCGGATCTCCTCGAGGGTGAGGCCGGCGGCCATCATCTTCTTGATGGCGTTGATCCGCCGCACCGACTCCACGGGGTAGAGGCCGTGGCTCCCGCGGTGCTTGCCCTTGCGGCCCACTCGCCGGCTCCGGGGCAGGAGCCCCGCCTGCACGTACTTGCGGAAGGTGGCCTCGGAGAGCCGCACGCCCTTCGGCCGGAAGATCTCGACGATCGCCCCCGCGGACAGCCCCCGGGCGAACTCGCTCTCGATGCGCGCCAGCTCTCCGGGTTCGAGGTAATCCATTGAATGGTGGATTGTGAATGTCCGCTACTGACAGGATGCTATTGAGTGGTTTCCACTCTCGTCAAGAGGGGTCGGCCGTTCAGGGGCGGGGCTCGACTGCGCGCAGGTGGGGAGGTCAGCGCTCGGCGGGCGGATGCTCGAGCTTCTGCGTACGACCCTTGACCAGCTGCACCGTGTACAGGCCGGGGACCCGGTCGGGCCCGGTCAGCTCGATCACATGGCGACCCGGTGGGAGCAGGACGGTCCTGGTACCCTGGACGTAGCCGGAGCGCTTCCCGTCCACCCGGAGCTCGGCCCAGGGCTTGGCGCGGATCACCAGGGGCGCGCGGACGGTGGCGGGCATCCTCTCCCCTCCCCTGCCGGCGTTCGCGGGCCCGGGCTCGACCGGAGGGGGGCTCTCGGACGCGGCCGAGGGCGGGGCGACGGGAGGGGTGTCCGGAAGCAACCCGCCCGGTGCCGGCGCGCTCGCCGTGGCGTCGACCTTCGAGGACGGCGCGGGGGGAGGGTCCGCGGCGCGCTCTGCCCGGCCAGGTCCCAGTGGGGAGCGGAGGGCGAGCACCGTTGCGCCGGCCACCGCGGCGAGGGCCAGCACCGTCCACGCCCGGCGGTGGCCGGGGCGGCGCGCGCCGGGAAGGACCTCGGTCGTCCCGGGCTCACTCCCCGGCGGCGGCAGCACCTGGGTGGGTGGCCAGCGCGGAGACTCGGCTGACCGGGACAGCGAGATGGGGATGGACCCCTCGTCCGGCCCCGGCTCGGCCACCCCTGTCTCCTCGGGGAACATCCTCCGGAGGAAGCCGCCGACGTCGGTGTCCTCCAGCGAGCGGGCGCCCGCGAGCACGACCTCCGCCAGCGCGCGCTCCAGCTCGTGCGCGCCGGGCCAGCGTCGACCCAGGTCCCGCTCCAGCGCGTGCATCACCGCCGCGTCGAGCGCAGCAGAGACCGAGGGGTTGAGCCGCGCCGGAGAAACGATCAGCCGCTCCTGCACCGCCCGCAGCACCGCGACGTCGCCCTCGCCCTCGAACAGCCGGGCGCCGGTGAGCAGCTCCCAGAGGGTGATTCCCAGCGCGAAGACGTCGGTCCGGGGATCCACCGCTTCGCCCCGGGACTGCTCCGGGGACATGTAAGCGAACTTGCCTTTCAGCATGCCGGAGGTGGTGGCGTGGCTTCCGGCCTTGGCGATGCCGAAGTCGGTGAGCTTCACCGCTCCGTCGAAGCTGAGGAGCACGTTGTGCGGCGTGACGTCGCGGTGGACCAGGTTCAGGCTCTGGCCGTTCTCGGTGAGGCGGTGCGCGTAGGCCAGCCCGCGCGCGGTCTCCATGCCGATCTGAGCCACCAGCATCGGGGGGATGGCCACCCCGCGCTCCTGGCACCTCCGACGCAGCTCCCAGAGCGAGTGGCCGCGCACGTACTCCATCGCCAGGTAGTAGGTGTCCTCGTGCTTGTCGAAGTCGAAGATGTGGACGAGGTTGGCGTGGTTGAGCCGGCTCGCCACTCGCGCCTCGGCGATGAACATCCGGACGAACTCCGGATCGACGCCCAGGCCGGGACGCACCCGCTTGATGACCACGTCCTTCTCGAAGCCCTCGGGCCCGAGCGCGGCGGCCAGGTAGATCTCCGCCATTCCGCCCTCGGCGAGCTTGCGCCGGACGACGTACTTGCCGATGGGCGTGCCGGCGACGAGCGTCATCGCGGAGGTCGTGTCACGGGGAAACGGCTACGGTACCGGCCGCCTTCTTGGAGGGTCAAACGGCTGCCCGGGCCGTGGAGACCCACACCGGCGCACCGCGCGAAGCCGAGGGTGCGATCACTCCCTCGGCGTCCCTTCGCTCTCCTGAACATGCCGGACGGGCTTGCCCTGCTCGTCGTAGAGCGCGGTGCACAGCATCTTTCCCGAGGCGTACAGCCCCGTGGCGACGACGACCACGAAGGGTTCTCGCTCGGTGGAAGCGTGATGAAAGGCCTGCGCCACCCGATCGCAGCCCGGAGGGTGGGCGGCGTCGCGCGGGCGGCAGCTCAGCACCCAGCGGAAGGGTGGCGGAGCGGCGTGCGCGTCCTGGGACGACTTTTCTTTCAGGATGCGCTGGAAGCGGCTGACCTCCTCCGCGCTGAAGAGCAGCGCCTCACCGCACAGCGTGCGGTTCAGCTCCTGGACCGCCGGATTGCTCTTTCCCCGCTTGATCGCCTCCTGCCCCGCCTGGCCGAGCTCGAAGAACCACGGGTAGCGCGTCTTCACGAAGACGCCGGCCGCCACGAGGCCGAGGATTCCACCGACGCCCAGCACGGCGAGGCAACCCACGCCCACCCGCTTCCAGCGCGCGCTCGGCCCCGCCGCGGCCGGGTTCCCCCTCGCGTCCATGCGCAGGATGTTACTGCGCTCAGGTGCAGCTGCGGGTGTAGGTGACCTCGATGGTCGAGCCGGGAGGGGGCGGCGAGGCGAAGATCACGGTGTTGGAGACCGGCTCGTACACCCACCCCGTTGCCGGAGTCCCGTCCACCGTGACCGTCACCCCGGCCGCGTCCGGGGTCCCGCTCAGCGGGAACCGGGTCTGGGCGGAGAAGGCGCGGCCCACCACGTCCTGGAGCAGCGGCCCGAAGTCCGGGGCGCAGACCGACTCGATCGCCCCACCGGTGCGGCTCGCCGCCTCGGCGAAGCGGATCCCCTGCCCGGAGGCGCTGGGGCAGGTCTCACCGGAGGGAACGATGGCGTAGATCGCCGCGCGGCCCCCTGCCCCGGCCCCCTTCAGCTGCTGGAGGAAGCGTACGTAGGTGTCGACCGCGTCGGGCGAGGTGTCGTCGTCGTCGCTCACCACCACCACTGCGAGCGAGGCGGTCTGCCGGTAGAAGCCCAGGTTGCCGTCGTTCGGCTGAGGGGTCCGTGGATCGTCCGCGTGGTCCACCAGCGGCGGGGTCAGGGCCCGGCGCATCGCCTCGAGCCCCTGCTGCTCGAAGCCGCACTCGCCCACCTGCACCGCCTTCTGCAGCGCCTGGCCGAGGTTGGGCGTGCCGTTGGTGAAGATGCGCGGCGAGCTGTTGTCCACCGGGAAGAGACGCCCGGCCTCGCCGCCCGAGGCACCGCCCGGGCAGGTCGGCCCGGTGGGCGAGATTCCGGTCGTGGTCACGCCCACGTGGAGGTCCACGCCCGTGCCCAGCGCCGCGTTGGCGAACGAGGGCATCGCCGCGACCAGGCGCGGGTTCTCCTCGAGCATCGAGGTGGTGTTGTCGACGACGAAGAGCACGTCCACCTGGCCCGGCGTCCCCTCGATGAAGGTGTCGGTCTGCTTGGCGGTTGCGCTCGCCTCGCCGACCAGGGACACGAGCAGCGGCGGGGTGAAGAGCGAATTGTCGATGTAGAGCGGCGAGAGGTTCAGCCCCGGCACGTTCGCCAGGTACTCCACGTCGAGCGTGAGGCCGGCGCCAGGAGCGAGCGTCTGCGGCACGGGCGGAGCGAGGGCGAAGATGAACTCGCCGTCGGTGCTGCCTGCCCCGATGACCGCCGAGTTCACCGTCACCGGCGTCGTGCAGCCATTGGTCACGGCGATCTGCCGCGTCCCTGCCGGGCAGGCCGGGCTGGCGATGCCGAAGTCGACGTAGCCGGGATTCGCGGTGAGGCAGGTCGACGCAACCTTCGCGGTGAGCGGGAGGTCGATCGGCGGCTGGCTGGTGCCGTTCACCGTGACCATGCCGTTGAACGCGCCGCCGGTCCCGGGCGCGGTGAACTGCACCTCGAAGGTGAAGTACTCCCCCGGCGCCATGCTGAGAGCGACGATGCTCCCCGCCGGAAGGCCGAAGGTGTTGCCCCCGGTGTCGGTGAGCGAGAGCTGCTGCAAGATGCAGACGTCCGCGCCGGCGTTGAGCACCTTCGCTCCGAGGAGCGACTGGGAGCCGGGCACGACGGTGCCGAAGTCGATCGCCGACGGGGTGACCTGGAGGCTGCAGGGGGCCGAGGCCGCGGCGGTGCTCTGCAGCTGAACGTTCACCGTCCCGCCGGCGAGCGAGGTGACGATCTGCAGCTGCTCGACGACGTCGCCGGAGGTCGTCGGGACGTAGCTGACCGGGATGACCAGGGATGCCCCGGTGGTGAGCGTCACCGGATAGGCCACCGGCCCGAGCTGGAACTGCGAGCCCACCCCGGAGAGCAAGGTCGCCGAGTTGACGGTGAACACGTCGCCGGGGCCACCGCAGTTCCGGACGGTCACCTGGGAGTCGGTGCGGGTCCCGATGGCGTGCTTTCCGAACTCGAGGAGCAGCGGCGCCACGCACAGCTTCGCGCCGCCGCCCATGCCGGTGAGGGGAACCTCGAGCGTGGGGTGGCGGATGCTGTTCTCGGTCAGGACCAGCGAGCCGGTCGCCGCGCCGAGGTGGGTGCTGACGTACTTGAGGTCCACCGTCGCCGTGGCTCCGCCGGCGATCACCAGCGGCATCGGAGTTCCCCCGCTCTGGAAGTCCGGATCCGACCCCGCCTTGAAGGCCGCCACGCTCACCGTCACCGGCTCGGTGGAGAGGTTCTTCAGGACCGCGGCCCCGGTCACGGTGAAGTCGGTGGGGACCAGGCCGAAGTCCACCGTCGCCGGATCGGCGATCAGGGCCTGCTCCAGCCCCTCACCGGTGAGCGTGACCAGCACGTCGCCGCATCCCTTGCAGGGAGTGACGGCGAGGGCGGCCCGCTTCACGCCCACCCGCTGTGGGTGGAAGCTCACGTCCTGGGTCTGGGTCTGGCCCGGCTGCAGCGTGAACGAGGCCATGGAGAACTCGTCGCTGTACGACCCGATGATCCGGGCGGACACGTCCACCGGGAGCGCGCTGGAGTTGGTGAAGGTCAGCTGCCTGAGCTTCTCCGCCTGCAGCTCGATCTTCCCGAAATCGAGCGTGTCCTCCTTCACCGCCGCGAACGCGTCGACCCCCTCGCCGCGCAACCCCACCGTCGCCTGCGGCGAGGTGGGGCTGTCGGTGGTGACCAGGAGCGTCCCGCTCGACTGGCCCGCCGCCGCGGGCTGGAACACCACCTCTCCCTGGACCGTCTGGCCGGGGAGGATGGCGCTCTGCCCGGGGACCGAGAACCGGAAGGTCCCCCCGGATGCCGCCTGGACGGCCACTGCGGTCAGATCGAGCCGCCCCCGCCCGCTGTTGCGGAGGGTGACCGCCAAGCTCCGCTGGTCGTGGACCGCGACCTGCTGGAAGTCGAGGCTCTGGGGCGCGAGCTCCAGGGCTCCATCCACGCTCACCGTCGTCCGGCGATCCCCACAAGCGGCCAGCACGCACACCAGCACCCAGCACGTGCGCCGAAGTACCCTCCCCATTCTCCCGTTCGACCTCCGGCCGCGAAGCTAGGCACCGCCCCCCGCCGCGGCAGGACGCTCCCGTCCACCAGATGTCAGTTGACCCCGGGCCAAGCCACGCGCTGTCATGTGCGCCGTGCACGAGACGACATCCGCGCGCCTGCTCGCGCACCGGCGCTGCGCGTTCCTCGCTCCCCTGCTCGCCCTCGCGGTGTCCGCCTGCGCCTCGGGTCGAAGCGAGTCCACCGGCGGTGCGCCAGCCCCCGCCGCGGCTCCCGGTTCCGTCCCGGCGTTCGTCCGCACCGACGGCCCGTGCTGGGTCGGCGGCCGCATCACGCTCGACCCTTCGCTCCGGAGCCAGTCGGGCGCGGACGAGCTGGCGAACATCAGCTGCGACAACGTGGTGCTGGTGATGAAGACCGACGACGGCAGCACCAAGCTGGTGCACGCGGACGGCGTGCTCGCCGGGGGCTGGGGCGAGTGCCACTACCAGGTCACCGACGTCCCCCCGGGCGGAGTCACCTTCTCCGGGAAGGTGGTCGCCCTCTCCATCCCGGACTACCGCTACTCGCTCGTGTCCAGGGTCGAGTTCAACGCGGTGAAGTGCGGCGGCACGGTCGCCTCGCTGAACCAGCAGCTGGACTTCATGCTCACTGTTTCGGACGTGCGGGGTCGCTGACCACCACCGGCTTCCGGTCCGCCCAGGGCGTGAGCCAGTAGATCATCCCGTTCACGTCCGAGACCGAGAGGGCGACGAAGACGTCGTTGAAGCCCGAGAGCTGCCGCACGCCCACCGACAGCCCCAGCCGGTCCTGGAGGATCGAGAGGCCCACCTCCCCGCCCCAGTCGGCGCCTCCGTTCCAGTGCACCGCGAACCGCGGGCCGGCGTAGACGGTCAACCCGCCGAGGTGCAGCGCCGGCCGCAAGCCGAACGTGGAGCTGGTGCGGTGGCTGAACTCGATGTCCACCACCTGGAGCGTGGTGAGGATGGAGAAGTTCGGCCCGAGGTGAAGCGCCGGCTCGATCCACGACAGGGCCAGCCCTCCCCGCGCCACGTCGAGGGCGACACGGTAGGGCAGCGCGTGCGCCGCCCAGATGGCCCAGGTCGGTCCATCGGCCAGCGGAACCGAGGGGATGGTGGACGGATCGAGGGTGAAGCGCACCGAGGATCCGTTCACGTCACCGCGCGTCCAGACCTCGCCGGCGGAGAGGCCGAAGAGAACGCCCTTTCGTTGCCCCAGGTCGCTCCCGGTCGAGGTGAGCTCGATGGTCGTCGCCCGGTCGAGCCCGCGCTGGAGCGTCTCGCGCCAGAACTGCTTCCGGTCCTCGACCGCCAGGCGCATTGCCCTGGAATCGGCCTTGTAGCCGGCGTCGTGGAGCGCGGTGAGGAAGTCGTCGAAGGAGATGTCGGAGATGCACAGCGCCTCGCGGTCGTGCTCGGTGCAGGCCGACTTCTGGGTGAGCAGCACGTACCCCACGATGCCCAGCGGGCCGAGCGCCCGCGGATCTCCGGGCTCTCCGAGCCAGCTCCACTCCGGGCGGGCCAGCTCGTGCTCGGTCTGGCTGCTGCTTCCGAGCCAGGCGCCGAGCTCGGCCCGGGCCAGCCAGGCCACCAGCTTCGATGCCTTCGGCGACCCCTGCACCCCGAGCAGCGCCGCGACCTCGCGCATCGCCTCACCGACGCAGCGCTGCGTCTCCGGCTGCGAGAGGTCCAGCTCCCAGCTGCCCGGCTGACGGACCGGCGGTGGGCGCGTCCGCTCCAGCGGGTCCTGCTCCCGGCAGACGAAGACCGCTGCCGCGTGCAGGCCGTCGTAGATGCCGGCGTAGTAGTCGAATTCCCGGAGCGGCTCGTCCAGGAAGCCGCCGAAGTTCGCCAGCTGCGCGCCCGCCAGGGGACTGAAGCGCGTGGAGAGCGCGAGCGTCCGCTCGGTCGTGCCGTCGGGCAGGAGCGCCCGGGCGTCCTGCGCCACCTGCACGGTGTCGGCGGCGAGCGTCTGCAGC
The DNA here is from genome assembly GCA_036489275.1 of Myxococcaceae bacterium. Taxonomy (GTDB): domain Bacteria; phylum Myxococcota; class Myxococcia; order Myxococcales; family Myxococcaceae; genus RPRB01. The sequence continues at coordinate 21,343 of DASXGF010000552.1, forward strand.
CGCGGGCTGAGCTGCACCAGCCGGTCGATCCGCTGCCAGGCCTGGAGGAGCGGGCCGTCCACCGCGGAAGGGGGGACGGCGTCCAGGGCCGAGAGCAGCGGGAGGAGGCGCGCGATGCCGAACAGCGTCCCGGACGGCTCGGCCTCCACCTCCTTGAGGACTCGCCGGGCCTCGGCGGGAATGGTTCCCGGCCCGGAGCGTGCGGCGAGCGTGCCGAGCGCGTCCTCGAGCTGCGCCGCAGCCACCCGCGCCGCGGAAGGCCCGAGGATCTCTCCCTGGGTGAGGAAGGCGAGCAGCTCGCCCCGGACCTGGACGAGCCGTTCCTCCGGCAGCCGTCCGTGGGCGAGCATTCCGATCTGCTCTGCCAGGTAGACCTGGAACAGGGAGACGATCTCCAGCCGGTCGAAGAGCCCCCGTGCGGTCTCCAGCCGCTCCCGCGGGCTGCGGGAGGGGTCGAGCATCCGCTTCTCGGCGCTCTGCCGCGCGGCACCCCTGGGATTGCCGAAGGTCCGGTTGACCGTCGAGACAAGGTCGGCGATCTCCGTCTCCGAGAGTGGCTCTGCCGCGCGGCGGAGCGCCTCGGCCGGAAGAGGGTCGGAGACCGCATCGCCGCGGAACCAGCCGGCGCACTGGCGGGCCAGCGCGTCCGACGCGCCGTCGAGGGTCCGGGGACCGAGCCGCGACAGGCAGCTCTGGAGGGTGCGGGCGAGGCGGTTCCGCTCCTCCGCGGTTCCGTGGAGGGCCGGGGGCAGCGCCTGGCTGGGCGGCGGGGAATCTAGATCTAGGAGCTGGCCGATGAGCTGGAGGTACTCGCGCACGTGACCCGAGGCGGTGAGGAGGAGCCGGCGGGTGGTGCGGTTCCAGCGGCCCGCCTGCGCCGCGCGGGCGAGCTCGCGGTTCCGGGCGGTGTGCACCAGGTCCGCGGCGAAGGTCCCGATGGCCCCGATGCCGCGCAGGCTCTGGTCCACCTCCTCCCGCCGGGCAGAGGGCTGGAGGCGGCGGATGTCCGGGTCGACGAACAGCGCGGTGAGCGGTTTCAGGACTCCGCCTCTCCAGAACGCATCGGCCTGCTCCAGCGCCAGGCCCACCGGGGCGTTGTCGAACACGCCTCCGTCCACGAAGCGGCGCATGCAGATCTTCAGCGGCCGGCCGCCCTGCGCCGCCGAGTGCGCCTGGCAGGACAGGCCGGTCAGCGGCGCGCCCTGAGGGCCGGGACAGGTGCCCTCGGGCGCCTCGGGGTCGGAGCCGCAGTCGGTCGCGCACTCGCAGAGCACCCGCGGGCGGAAAGCGAGCGGGAAGGCGGCGGAGGCGAGGAGGGACTGGATCACCACCTCCCGATGGACGCCAACCTTGCCCATCTCGGCCACGTCGGCCAGCGCGAGGCGGCTCTCGGTGGCGTCGGAGGCCACGGGCAGCGGCTGGCGCTCGAAGCGGACCTTTCCCGCCGGGTCGATGTCGAAGAGCAGCGGGAGCACCGCGCGCTGCGAGGTCACCTTGAGCCCGCCGAGGTTCTGCTCCAGCGGCTGCACCCGGGTGACGGTCAGGCCCACCGGTAGCTGGCAGCCGGGACGGAATTCCAGCCCTCCCTCGAAGAGCGCCTTCCGCACGTCGGCCACCACCGGCTCGAGCGCCGCCGAGGCCAGCACCGCGTCGTCGGGCCGGTAGGCGCGCGGGTCCTCTGGGAGGAGCGCATCGAGCCCCACGTGGAGCCACGCGCTCCTCAAGAGATTGTCGTCGATCGTCGAGTGCGCCGCCGAGGCGTCCGTCTCGCAGTAGAGGGCGGCGGCCAGCAGCGCGTTGATGCTCCCGGCCGAGGCGCCGGTGACGGCCACCAGCAGCGCACGGCGGCCGGCGAGCATCTCTCCCATGTGCGCGCGGAAGGTGCGGACGATCGACCAGCTCAGGCCGGCCTCGTAGCTGCCGAGGCTCACCCCACCGCTGAGCGTCAGCGCGTAGCCGTCCTCGAGGCGCGCCTCGTCCGGCGCCGCCGCGGTCACCATCAGAGCGAGGGCCAGCGGAAGCAACACCGTCGAGACTAGAGCTTCCAGGGATTCTTGGGGTTTACTTTCCTCGCTTGCAACCGTCACCCCGGTGGCACATCTCCTCCCTGGAAGGGGGCGCATGACGCGCGCGGCTCGCTGGATCGAGCTCGGGACGGTGTTCGGGCTGCTTCCCGTGATGCTCGCGATGTACGCCCGCGCGCTCGCGCTCCCGGTGCTCTTCGTCGCCGCGTGGGTCTGCCTCGCGCTGCTCTGGCGCGATCCGACGTTCCAGCGCGACGAGCTGTGGCGGCGGGAGCAGCTGTGGACCTGGCTCCGCGGCCCGCTTGCGCTGGCGCTCCTCGTCTGCACCCTGCTGGCGGTGGGTGTGTTCCTCCTCGAGCCGGCGCATCTCTTCGACCTGCCCCGCGACTCGCCCTGGCGCTGGCTCGCGGTGATGCTCCTCTACCCCGTCCTCTCGGTTGTTCCTCAAGAATTGGTGTTCCGTACCTTCTTCTTCCACCGCTACGGGCGGCTGTTCGGCGGGCGGTGGGTGGCGATGGCGGCGAGCGCGGTCACCTTCTCCTGGGCGCACATCGTGCTGGCCAACGGCCTGGCCATCGGGCTCACCCTCCTCGGCGGGTGGCTCTTCGCCCGGACATACCTGCGCACGCGCTCGCTCGTCGCCACCGCGGTGGAGCACGCGGCCTACGGGTGCCTCCTGTTCACCGTGGGCCTGGGGCGCTGGTTCGTCACCGGCGCCTGACCGAGACGTCACAGCTCCAGCGCCCGTTCCGTCACGCGCCTCTGGGAGGCTCCTGCTCCCGAGGCGAGCCCTCGGACGGCCCCGGGCAGAGGACCCGCCGGATGTGTCCCGCCCGGGACGAGCGCTCAACGACGCGTGGGCACCCCGGCCGGTCGTCTCCTCTATCTCGCCCTGGCGGACGCGCGCGGGCACCTGATGCGCGCCCACCTGCTCTCGGGCGTGCTCGGCGAGGCCGGGCTCGCCGTGGACATCGTCACCACCTCGCGGGAAGGAGTCCGGTTCCTGGCCTCGATGGGCCGCTCCTCGGTCCTTCTCTCGGAGCACTTCCGCGTCGAGTTCGGGGATCGGCACGACATGTCTCGTCGCCGGACCGACGCGCGGGTGGCGAACTACCTGCTGCTGCCCTGGCGGGCGATGGCCGATCTCCGGCGGCTGGCGGTGCTCGCCCGCGGCGCGGATCTCGTGGTGAATGACTCGCTCCACCCCGCCCTCCTCCTCGCGCCGGCGCTCGGATTCCCCCACCCGGTGGTGCACGTCTACGGGGAGAACCTCTGGTGGGCGATGGAGGCCAACCTCGACGACCGCGCACCGAGGTGGGTGGTCGACCATTACCGGAGAGGGCTCGCGGTCGTGCGCGATCGCGCCTTCGCCCGCATCGTGCACACGCTGGGGAGCACCGCTCCCGAGCCGGGAGGCGCGCCGCGCACGGTGAGGCTCGCACCGATCGTCGCCCGGCCGGGACGGAGCCGCGCCGAGGTGCGCGCCGCTCTCGGGGTCCCCGGAGGCGTGCCGCTGGCCGCGGTGTACCTGAACCCGCACTTCAAGGACCCGTCGATCGCCGCGGCGCTCGAGGAGGGGCTGGGGCAGGCCGGCTTCCGCCTGTACGGCGTGGGCGAGGGCTACCGCACCCGGGCGGGCTGGACCGACACCGACGCCCGCTTCGCCGATGTGGTCCACGCCGCGGACCTGTTCGTCTCCGGCGCCGGCATGGGCGCCCTGGAGCTCGCTCGCAGCTCGGGGACGCCGCTCCTCGTCCTTCTCGGGGACCAGCCGGAGCAGGCCCGGAACGTCGCCGAGCTGCTCCGGCGGGCGCCGGACTTCGCGCTGCGCGAGGTGCTGGTCGGCGACCCGGAGCTGCCGCGGTCGATCGCCGCTACCGCGGGGACGCTCGCGGCGCGACGACCGGAGCGGACCTCTCCTGCCTCGGCGGCCGCCGACGCCGCGTGGGCGGAGACGTTCCTCGAGCTGGTGCGCGCCTCCCGCCTCGTCAGGAGCGGCCGGAGGGCGCTCGTGGCGCGCCCGCGCCCGGCGTTCTGACCCGGGGTGCCCTCGGCACCTCCGCCGCCTCCGGCACCACACCGACGCACCCGCGAACCAGCCTCTGGCACGGGTGCTGCTCGGAAACTTCCATCGTGAGCGCCCGCCACGGTCCCATCCTGGTCCTCGACGCCTCTGCGGAACGGCTCCGCGCCTCGGTCGCGGTGCTCCGCCACGCCTTCGGCCCCGCTGCCGTGCGAGGAACCACCGATCCCGAGGACGCCGCGGGGTGGATCGCGTACGAGCGCCCCGCCGTGCTCGTCACACCGGCCGACACCGAGACGGCGCCCGATGCGTCCCTGCTGGAAGAGATGCGCGGTCGCTGGGGACCCGTTCCCGTCGTGCTGACCCACGGACCGGCGTGCAATGCGCTGAGCCCTCCCGTCGCCCACCTCCCCGCCCCGGTCGATCCGGTGCGGCTGCGTTCGGAGGTCGGTCGCTGGGTTCCGGGCGCCGGCGCGGGCACCATCGCCACCACGTTGCTGTCCGACGTTCTGGCGCTGTACGCCCGCGCCGGCCGGACCGGGGTGCTCGACGTCCGTTCCCCGTCGCGCACCGGCTCGGTGTGGTTCGACCGCGGCGAGCTGGTGCATTCCGCGTGCGGCGCGCGCACCGGGGCGAGCGCGCTCTTCGAGATCCTCTGCTGGAACGAAGGCCGCTTCGTCTTCCGCGCGGGGCCGCCACCGGCAAGGACCGTCTCGGGCAGCGTGCCCGAGCTGCTCGCGCAGGCCGACGCCGTCCCCTGAGCCACCGCCGAAACCACTTGGGGTCTCGGCGTCAAGGCTTCCCGGTGGCCATCCCCTCGGCGACGGGGAAGGTCATCGCGCCCTTCTCCACCCACCAGGTGAGCACCTCGACCTCGAGACGCCCCGCCTTGACCATCGGATCCTCCTGCGCCAGGCGGCGGGCCTCCTCGAGGCTCACCCGGTAGAGACACATCCCCCGCATCCGCGGGTCCGCCTGGTCGGCGAACGGTCCGGCCACCACCATCTTCCCGGCCCGGGCCATCGCCTGCAGATGGCCGAGGTGCTGACGCTGCAATGCCTCGAGGTCGGCCACCTTGGGTCCGCCGTTCGCCGGCCGGCGGAGGAGTACGAGGCTGTAGCGCTCCATCGCCGCGGGTGGGTCCGCCCCCGCGTCGTGACCTCCGGCCCCGGCCGCGAGCACCACCGAGAGGGCGACTCCCCACCACGCCTGTGGATTCATCCCGTGTCCTCCGGCCTCGGTTCCAGCACACATCCTGCGTTCAGCGCACCCTCCACCCGCCGCCCCTCGTCGGCGTGGCTGACCAGGTCTTGGTCGGTGTCAGGGCGGAGGCAGCAGTCAAGTTTGTTGGGGGCGGGTCGTGGGGGCTACGGTCCCGGCGCGGGAGGGTTCTTCGATGGGACGTGGCTGGCTGCTGGCAGCGGCGCTCGCCGTGGGGTGTGCGACCACCCCGGCGGTGACCCCGACGTTCACCTACGCGCCCCCGGCCGGGACGCGCTTCGTGCGCACGGTGAAGCTGGTGAGCGAGACCAGCCTCGTCGGGAGCCCCTACAGGCAA
>DASXGF010000642.1:0-3689 GCA_036489275.1 Myxococcaceae bacterium
CTCGTTGTGGGGAGCGGAGGACCTCCTCGCCTACCTCGAGCAGAAGCTGGGGGTGAAGTCGGGCGATAGCAACGGAACCTGGACCCTGCGCGAGGCGGAGTGTCTCGCCTCCTGCGGCACCGCGCCGTGCCTGCAAATCAACGAGGTCCACCACGAGAACCTGCGGTCGCGCGCGGCGGTGGACGCAGTCTTCTCCAAGCTGAAGCCTGCCTCGTAGGAGCCCCGTCGATGCCTCTGGCAACAGAGAAGATCATCACCCGAAACTGGGGACGTCCGGACTCCTGGACGATCGCGGCCTACAAGAGCACCGGCGGCTACACGACCCTGGAGAAGGTCCTCGGCATGCAGCCGGCCCAGATCATCGACGAGGTGAAGAAGAGCAACCTCCGGGGCCGCGGCGGTGCCGGCTTCCCCACCGGGATGAAGTGGAGCTTCGTCCCCAAGGACAGCCCCAAGCCGAAGTACCTGGCGGTGAACGCCGACGAGTCCGAGCCCGGTACGTTCAAGGACCGCTACATCCTCGAGTACGACCCGCACATGCTCCTGGAGGGCATCGCCATCGCCTCCTTCGGGCTGGGCGTGCACACCGCGTACGTGTACGTGCGCGGCGAGTTCCGCTTCCAGGCCGACCGGCTCCAGAATGCCATCGACGAGGCGTACCGCGCGGGCATCTTCGGAAAGAAGCTGCTGGGGCGTGACTACGCGCTCGACTGCTACGTGGTCCGGGGCGCCGGCGCCTACATCTGCGGCGAAGAGACCGGGATGCTCGAGTCACTCGAGGGGAAGAAGGGCTGGCCCCGGCTCAAGCCTCCGTTCCCCGCCGTGGTGGGCCTCTTCGGGTGCCCCACGGTGGTGAACAACGTGGAGACGCTGGCCGCGGTGCCGGCCATCTTCCAGAAGGGCGCCGACTGGTTCGCCAAGCTCGGCCCGGAGAAGTCCGGCGGCACGCGGATGGTGTGCATCTCCGGGTCGGTGAATCGCCCCGGCGTGTTCGAGGTGATGCTCAGCACCACCGTCCGCGAGCTCATCGAGAGCCCGGACTTCGGCCAGGGCATGCCCCCGGGCCGGAAGGTGAAGGCCGTGATTCCCGGCGGCTCGTCCGCGCCGGTGCTCGCCGCCGAAGAGATCGACGTGGCGCTGGAGTTCGAGGCGCTCAAGGCGGTGCAGAACATGGCCGGCTCGGGCGGGGTCATCGTCATGGACGACTCCACCTGCGTGGTCCGGAGCCTGTGGCGGGTGTCGCGCTTCTACGCCGAGGAATCGTGCGGACAGTGCACCCCCTGCCGCGAGGGGACGCCGTGGATGACCCGCCTCCTCCGGAAGATCGAGGAGGGCCGGGGCGAGGACGGCGACCTCGAGACGCTGCTCAACGTGGCGCAGAGCATCGCTCCCTACCCGCCGATGGGTCTCGGCCAGACCATCTGCGCGCTGGGCGACGCCGCAGCGCTTCCGGTGCACAGCTTCGTGGTGAAGTTCCGGCAGGAGTTCGAGGATCACATCCGGCTGGGGAAGTGCCCGTTCGGCGACAAGCCCTGGGGTCACTTCGGAGCGATGACCGCGTGACCACCTTCCTCTTCTATCTCTTCGCGATCCTCACGGTGGTGGCCGCAGCCGGGGTCATCGCCGCGCGCAGCCCGATCTACTCCGCGATGTCGCTGGTGGGGACCTTCTTCTGCCTCGCGGGCATCTACGCGCTGCTGCTGGCGCACACCATCGCGATACTTCAAGTCCTGGTCTACGCCGGCGCGATCATGGTGCTGTTCCTCTTCGTGATCATGCTCCTCTCGCTCGGTGACGCGGTGGCGCCGTCGAAGATCACCTTTCCCCGGGTGGTGGGCGGCCTGACCGCGGCGGGCCTGTTCGCGCTGCTGGTGTACGCCGCGCAGCCCTTCGTCCCGGCGGCCGCGCAGACCCCGGCCAGCTTCGGCACGCTCCAGTCGATCGGAGCGCAGCTCTACACGCAGTGGCTCGCCCCGTTCGAGGCGGTGTCCCTGCTCCTCCTGGTGGCCATGGTCGGAGCCGTCGTGGTCGCGAAGTCCCGCGTCTGAAACGGGGGCAAGCCTTGGACGGCATCTCGCTGCAGCACTACCTCTTCCTGGCCGCCCTGCTCTTCAGCCTCGGAGTGTTCGGCGTGCTCGTCCGCCGCAACGCGCTGGTGGTCTTCATGTGCGTCGAGCTGATGCTCAACGCCTCGAACCTCACCTTCCTCGCCTTCGCCCGGGACTCCGGCATGGACGTGGGCCACCTGCCGGCGCTCTTCGTCATCGCGGTGGCAGCCGCGGAGGCGGCGATCGGTCTGGCGGTCATCATCGCCGTGTTCCGCAGCCGCGGCACGGTGAACGTCGACGACATCCGGACCATGAGGCTCTGAGCCACTCATGAGCGACCTCTTCAACCTGGCGTATCCCTGGAGCCCGGTGGCGATCGCCGACCTCCTCTGGGTCATCATCGCGCTGCCGCTTTTGGGCGCGTTTCTCTGCGGCGTGCTCGGCAAGTTCATGGGCCGGGCGAACGTCAACTTCCTCGCCTGCGCCACGGTGGGAGGCTCGTTCCTCCTCTCCGCCATCGCGGTCTTCGCCGTGGGGACCCGGACCACCCAGTTCACCTCGCCGGCGAGCGGCGGCCCGGTGCAGTGGGCGCTGTGGCTGGACCTCGGCCGGTGGTTCGCTGCCGGCGACTTCAGCGCCCACTACGGGCTGACGGTGGACCGGCTGACCGGAGGCGTGCTCCTGGTCATCACGTTCGTCGGCTTCCTCATCCACCTGTACTCCACCGAGTACATGGAGCACGACGACGGGTACTGGCGGTACTTCGCGTACCTGAACCTCTTCGTCGCCATGATGCTGACCCTGGTCATGGCCGACAACCTGGTCCTGCTCTTCGTGGGCTGGGAGGGCGTGGGCCTCTGCAGCTACCTCCTGATCGGGTTCTGGTACCAGGACACCGAGAAGGCCTGGGCCGGGCGGAAGGCGTTCATCACCAACAGGATCGGCGACTTCGCCTTCATCATCGGGATGATCCTCCTGGTGCTCATGCTCCAGGCCACCGAGGCCATGGGGCGTGCCGGGCCGGGGCGGGGGAACTTCCTCGACGTCAGCTCTTCGCGGGCCTGGGTCACCGCGATGCACGAGCAGGGGCCGCTCAACATCGAGGTTCTCAAGGGCTGGGCCAGTCGCATCCCCGTCGAGCAGGGAGAGAAGAACCGCGGGGTGATGACCCTGGAGACGGTCATCACCGAGGGCTCCCTCAAGGGGAAGACCTACGGCCACGTGCTGACCGCCGCCCTCCTCCTCCTGCTGCTTGGCGCGGCGGGCAAGAGCGCGCAGATCCCGCTCTACGTCTGGTTGCCGGACGCGATGGCCGGTCCCACGCCGGTGTCGGCCCTCATCCACGCCGCCACGATGGTGACCGCCGGCGTGTACCTCTTCTGCCGGCTCAGCTTCCTCCTGGTCATGTCGCCCACGGCGATGGCCTGGGTGGCGATGATCGGCGCGCTCACCGCGGTCTGGGCGGCGCTGATCGCCTTCGCCCAGGACGACATCAAGAAGGTGCTCGCCTACTCCACCGTGTCCCAGCTGGGCTACATGTTCATCGCCGTGGGGGTGGGCGTCTTCTGGGCAGCGGCGCTCCACCTCATCACCCACGCCTTCTTCAAGGCCTGCCTCTTCCTCGGCGCGGGCTCGGTGATG
>DASXGF010000645.1:0-5178 GCA_036489275.1 Myxococcaceae bacterium
CACCGGCTTCGTGAAGCCCGACGCCGGGACCATTCGCTTCGCCGGCCAGGACATCACCGGCGACGAGCCGTACCAGGCGACGCGCCTGGGCATCGGGCGCACCTTCCAGGTCGTGCAGCCGCTCCCGGCACTCACCGTGCGCGAGAACGTGATGCTGGGGACCTTCCTCCAGTACCCACGGCGGAAGGACGCGGCGGATCGCGCGGACCAGGTGCTCGAGTTCATGGGGATGAAGGCACGGGCGGACCAGCTGGCCAGCGGACTTCCGCTGGCGCAGCGCAAGCTCCTGGAGGTCGCACGGGCGATCGGCACGGGGGCAAAGCTCCTCCTCCTCGACGAGGTGATGGCCGGCCTGAACCCGAGGGAGGGTGAGGAGGTGGTGGGCCTCATCCGCCGCCTGCGCGAGTTCGGCATCACCAGCGTGGGTGGCGTGGAGCACATCATGCGAATCGTGATGTCGCTCGCCTCGCGGGTGGTGGTGCTGGACCAGGGGAAGAAGATCGCCGAGGGACCGCCGGCCGAGGTGGTGCACGACCCGAAGGTGGTGGAGGCTTACCTCGGCTCGAAGTTCGTGGCGGGGACGAAGCGATGAGCGAGCCCCTGCTGAAGCTCGACGACGTCGTGGCCTTCTACGGCGACTTCCAGGCGCTCTTCGGGGTGAGCTTCGAGGTGCGGCCCAACGAGGTGCTCGCCCTGCTCGGAGGCAACGGCGCGGGAAAGACCACCTGTCTGAGGGTCATCTCCGGGCTACTCCGGCCTCGCTCGGGGACGGTGCGCTTCGAGGGACAGGACATCACCCGGACGCCGCCCGACACCATCGTCGATCTCGGCATTGCCCACGTGCCCGAGGGCCGGCAGCTGTTCCCGGAGATGACGGTGGAGGAGAACCTGTACCTTGGCTCGCAGCTCCCTCGGGCGCGGGCGCACCGGGCGCAGAACCTCGAGCGGATGTACGCGCTCTTTCCCCGCCTCGGCGAGCGGAAGCGCCAGCTTGCGGGCACGCTCTCCGGCGGCGAGCAGCAGATGGTGGCCATCAGCCGGGCGCTGATGTCCGAGCCGAAGCTCCTGATGCTCGACGAGCCGTCGCTCGGACTCTCGCCGAAGCTGACCGAGCAGACGCTGGCCGCGGTCCGGGAGATCGCCAAGAGCGTGACGGTGATGATCGTCGAGCAGAAGGTGATGGAGGGGCTGGAGATCTCCGACCGGGGCTACGTCATCGAGCACGGGAAGCTGGTGAAGGAAGGCGCGGCGGCCCAGCTCATCTCCGACCCGAGCATCCGGGAGGCTTACCTGGGACTTTGAGATGGCGCTCACCGGTCCACGGAACGAGCCCGCGAGGCCGACGTCGCGTGGGCGAGCGGTGTACCTCGGCGTGGCGCTGCTCCTCGTGCTCGCCGGGTGCTCCAGCCAGCCCTCGCGTCCGAACGATCCCCCGCCCACGCCGCCGCCCGGGCCGTCGGCGCTCGGCGCGGGTGCGCCTTCGGTCTCCACGCCGAGCGCGGCCGTCAAGGATGCGACCGGCGGCTGCACGAGCGACGGAGACTGTGGACCGGGGAGGGTGTGCGGCCGATGCGGGGACGGCCCCGGCGAATGCATCGGCGGCTGCAGCTCCTCCGCGGACTGCCCGGCCGGCGCCACCTGCGTGCAGGTGCAGTGCATCCGCTGCCCGTGTCCCGCCCAGTGCATGAAGAGGCGCTGATCGACACACGATCGTCGCGTCTCCGTCACTCACGCATCGGCTGGCGCCTGTCTCGCCGCTGCCGCTGCCTCCGCGCTGCGGCCGGCATTCACCCGGGCCGCTCGCGCCGTGTTTTCCCCCCTGACCCTCAGGTGATGACCGTAGGTCAATGTTCTACATTTAACTACATAGGGGTGGGTCATTCTTCCGCTCCCGGAAAAAGCCGCGCCCAAGGTGTGCTGCCATCCTGTAGCGTGCGCGGGTTTCGAGGGAGGGGTCGATGGCTCGCCAACACGGCCGGTCCGTGCAGGTGCGATGCGCGCGCGTCGTGGCCCCTCCTTCGGTTTCCCCAACCGAGGTGCGCATGCGTCGTCGTTCTCCGGGCGTCCGCCTGACGGCCGCTCTGCTCCTGACGTCTCTCCCCGCGCTCGCGCGCGATCTGCCCAACTACCACTCCGTCTATTCGGGAACGCCACGCGCCGCCTCGAGCAGCACGCTCAAGGCGATGAGCGCGCGGGTCCCGCGGACCAGCGCCGTGAAGTCAGGCGAGGCGAGATTTGCGCTCCCGACCATCATCCGTGCTCCCTACAGCCCGCAGGGGGCCTTGCCGAGCGCGCGGACGCCGGCGGATGCCGCCCGCGAGCACCTCCGCGTGAACGCCGGTGCCTACTTCCTCCGCTCCGGTGACACGGATCTCTTGACCGTGAAGCACATCCACGACACCGGCCGTGGGGCGATCATCGTGAACTTCGTCAGCCGTCCCGGCGGCCTCGAGGTGTGGGGTGAGCAGCTGAACGTGGTGATGGACCGGAAGCTGCGCCTGGTTGGCCTCACCGGCTACGTCTCCACGCCGGAGTCCGCCGCCGCGCTCTTCTCTGGCACGGTCAGCAGCGCGCGCCAGCCGACGGCGAGGTTCCAGATCGATCACTCCGCGGCGGTGGCGGCTGCCTATGGCGACCTCACCGGTTCTCCGCTGGGCGGGGGTGCGTTTGCCGAGAACGGGATGATCCGGGGTGACTACCGCGGGGTCGAGCTGCGCGGCGGAGTCTCCACCCCCTCGCCGCTCCGCTTCCCCGCCCGGGCGAAGCAGGTCCTCTTCCATCAGCCGGGCTCCCTCGAGCCGGCGTACTACGTCGAGGTCGGCGCACGGGACCCCGAGACCCGGTCCCTCGACTACTACGCCTACGTCATCTCCGGACGTGACGGCCGGGTGCTCGTGCGCCGGAACCTCTCGGCCAGCGCCCAGGCCTTCACCTATCGCGTGTGGGCAGACACCACCGGCATCCATCAGCCCTGGGATTCTCCGTACGGGACCGCGGTGTCTCCCGCTCCCGAGACCGGTCCGACCATCCCCTTCGTGGCGCCGCCATCGCTCGCGGCTCAGGACGTGACCCTGGTCTCGGGCCCGATCAGCACCGGTGACCCGTGGCTCGCGGACGACGCGACCGAGACGGTGGGCAACAACGTCGATGCCTACGCGGACCTGGGCGGTGAGGACGGATACTTCGAGGCCGACCCCGGAACCGACTACCGGGCGCAGACCACCGGGGCCGCCGGAACCCACGCCTTCCAGTACGCGTGGGATCCGAATCAGGCGGCGGGCGCGGACGTGACCAGCAACAAGGCCGCGATCGTTCACCTCTTCTACCTGAACAACTGGTTCCACGACTGGTACTACGACTCCGGCTTCGACGAGGCGTCGGGCAACGCGCAGAAGGACAACTACGGCCGAGGGCCCTCGGGTGGTGACCAGGATCCGCTCTTCGCCGAGGCGTTCGACTTCAGCGGGACGAACAACGCGAACATGTGGACGCCCGCAGACGGCGCCTCGCCGCGGATGCAGATGTACATCTTCGACGGCCAGAGCATCCCGACGCTCCACGTGAACGGGACCGATCTCGGGTTCCCCGGCGGCAACGTTCCGGTGACCACGCTGTCCGACTCGCCCGCCAACTACGACCTGACCAAGGATGTGGTCCAGGCCGCGCCCGCCATCGCCTGCACGCCCATCACGAACACGGCAGCGGTCACGGGGAAGATCGTCCTGATCGATCGCGGCACCTGCACCTTCGCCGCCAAGGCCACGGCGGCCCTGACCGCGGGAGCGGTCGGAGTGATCTTCCGCAACGCCACCAACGGCGCCACGAACGTGACCCAGGGCGGCATCAACATTCCGTCGTTCATGGTCACCGGCGCCGATGGCAACACACTGATCGCCGCGGCGAATGGCGCGGGTCTGAACGTCCACATGAAGCGCGAGACCAAGCCCCAGCTCGATGGCGCCATCGACAGCGGCATCGTCGCCCACGAGTGGGGTCACTTCATCCAGCACCGCCTGATCGCCGCCGGCAACCAGGACCTGTGCGCGAGCTGCCAGGGAGCCGGGATGGGTGAGGGCTGGTCGGACTTCCACGCCCTCCTGATGCTCGTCCGCGAGGAGGACAAGAACGTCGCCGGCAACGACCACTGGCAGGGAGCGTACGGGGCCGGGGCCTACGCCACTGCCGGGCTCATCAGCGATCCGATCTGGTTTGGAATTCGCCGGGTCACCTACTCCACCGACTTCGCGAAGAACGGCACGACCTTCAAGTTCATTGCCCAGGCCTTCGCCCCGGGCGCTCTGACCTTCCCCTGGGGCGGATCGGCGGGTGACAACCCGACCGAGGTGCACAACACCGGAGAGATCTGGGCCTCGATGCTCTGGGACTGCTACGCCGCGCTGCTCAACGCCCATCCATTCGCCGAGGCGCAGCAGCTCATGAAGGACTACCTGGTCGCCGCCTACAAGGTGACGCCGGCATTCCCGACATTCGTCGAGGCGCGTGACGCGCTCCTCCAGGTCGCGGCCGCGGGCAGCGCGGCCGACTACGATCTCTTCGGGGCAGCCTTCGCCCGGCGTGGTCTTGGAGTCGCGGCCGTCGCGCCGGACCGGGCGGACGGGGCCCACTCCGGCCTCGTCGAGGACTTCACCTGGGGCACCAACGTCCGGCTCGAGAGCGTCGTCGTCGGCGACGGTCCGACGAACTGCGACGGAGACGGCATCCTCGACAACGGCGAGGTCGGTCTGGTCTCGGTGACGCTCCGCAACGTCGGCAAGGACACCGTGACCGGTGTGACCGGCACCGTCGCCAGCAGCGACACCGGCGTCACCTTCCCCGACGGGCCGAACCTGACCTTCCCCTCCATCGCGCCTGGAGCGACCGGGGTGGCCACTGCCAAGATCACCGTCACCGGGCTGACCGCCCCGGCTGGGCTCACCGTCACCGCAACGGTCCAGGGTGCGAGCCTGAAGACCTCACCGCAGAACGGCGACAACGGTGGCCCGGTCCCGATGAACCTCGACGACGTCGCCTCGGCCGCGACCGACGACTTCGAGGCGTTCGACACCAACTGGACCGTCGCCTATGGGCCGCACAGCCAGAGCAGCCCTGGCCCTCAGACCGGGAGCTTCTTCCGCTCGAGTCTGGACAACGGGACCAACGGCTGGGCGGCGTTCAACA
>DASXGF010000454.1:0-9677 GCA_036489275.1 Myxococcaceae bacterium
GTCTCATCTATCCGCCCGGCTCCTACGCCAGGACCGACGAGCTCGTCGCGCTGGCGAAGGCGGCCGGCAAGTACGGCGGGCTGTACGCGAGCCACATCCGCGGCGAGGACGACGTCGTCCTGAAGGCGATCGAGGAGGCGATTGCCATCGGCCAGCAGGCGCAGGTCCCGGTGGAGATCTGGCACCTCAAGGTCAGCCTCCGGAAGAACTGGGGCCGGATGAAGGAGGTCGTCGATCGCATCGAGCGAGCCCGGGCCTCCGGGGTGGACGTCGCGGCGAACATCTACCCGTACGTCGCGGCCTCCAACGGCCTGGCGGCGACGGTCCCTGAGTGGGCCCAGGCGGGCGGGACGGACGCGATGCTCCGGCGTTTCCACGATCCCGCGACGCGTGCGCGCATCCTCGGCGAGGTGAAGACGGCGCTCGAGCGCGAGCCTCCGGACGGCATCCTCCTCGCATCCTGCGTGAATCCCGCCCTGAAGAAGTACATGGGCCGGCGGCTGGACCAGGTGGCGAAGGAGATGGGGAAGCCGCCCGAGGAGGCGCTGCTCGACCTGGTCGAGGCCGACCGGGCGCAGGGCTGGGTGGTCCGCTTCTGGATGAGCGAGGACGACGTCCGGCTGGCGATGAAGCAGCCCTGGGTGAGCTTCGACACGGACAACCCGGGCCAGGCCACCGACGGGCCGTTCGCCGAGGATCTGGCGCACCCAAGGGCCTTCGGCGGGATGGCGCGCGTGCTCGGGTACTACGTCCGGGACGAGCACGTCCTGACGCTCGAGGAGGCGGTCCGGAAGATGACCTCGCTGCCGGCGCGGCGGGTCCGTCTGCTGGATCGGGGCATCGTCCGCCCGGGGATGGCCGCGGACCTCGTGGTGTTCGACCTGGAGCGGGTGCGCGACCTGGCGACGTTCGAGAAGCCGCTGCAGTACTCGGAGGGGTTCAGCCACGTGGTGGTGAACGGGCGGGTGGTCCTCGATGACGGGAAGATGACACCCGAACGGCCGGGAACGCCGCTGCGGCCGACCCGGCCCTGAGCGCGTTTCCGGAACGGGAGCGAGAATGCGCTCCATGCGTCCTGCACTCCGTGTGATCCCCTGGGCCGGCTCGTTCCTGATGCTCCTGGCCTGCGCGCACGACACGGACGGCGTTCCGTCGCGCGGCGGAGCCGTCGGGACCTCGCCGCTGGCGCCGTTCGACGACGTGAACCTGCCGCATCCGACCTCGCGCGAGCAGCTCGCGGCCGCGCTCCGGCAGCGCGGGCTCTTTCCGGCCGACGCACCGGAGGGGACGACGATGAACGGGGCGATCCGCGCCTTCCAGAAGAGCGAGAATCTGCCCCAGACCGGATTTCCGGACGACGAGACGCTGCGGCGGCTGGGCATCGATCCCGCCACCCGGGACCGGACGCTGGATCCGTCGCCGGCCTGGAGGCCGGGTGCCACCGGCGCTGGCGTGAGCCACTGAGGTCGGAAGGGCAGGACCGGCAGCGAGCCCGGCGGGCGTCCGCAGGCTCAGTTGACATAACGCATCTTATCGGACGCTGGCCCGAGGGGAGGCCGGGTCGGAAGCCGTCGCTGCCGGGATCGTCCTGATGGCCCCGACTCGGACGGCCATCGCCCAGACCAGGACTGCGACTGCGCCGGCGGCAATGAGGTGCTTCAGCGTGTGCCCGCTCACGAGTCTGCCGAGACGCTCGTAGATCGCCGCGTCACCCACCTCGGCCAGCTTGGCGAGCGCATAAACGCCGAGCGCGGCCAGATAGACCCAGGAATCGCCGTAGGTGCGGGGCGTCAGCGCCAGGACCAGCGGGATCGCCAGCAGCGGGAAGAACTGGACGAAGGCGTAGAGACGGAGGTCGCCTTCCCCGGCCCTTTCGGAGACGTCCCAGGAAACGACTCCCGCCAGGCCAAGGAGAACGAGCGGCACGAGGAGCCATAGCCCAACCCGGGCGTCGATCCGCTCGGTGACGATCGCGGAGAGCAACGCCATGAACCCGACCGCCATCGGCAGCCGATCCCAGACCAGCGACGCGTTCGACGGCACGAGGTGGTACCAGGCCGAGCCGAGGGCCGTGAGCGACACCCCGATGAAGAACACCAGCCAAGGCCAGCGCTCTCTCGGGTCCCGGAGCGCCCGGCCGCGGCTGACCAGGAGTGCGATCCCTGCCAGCCCGACCACCGCGAAGGCCAGGTTCGAGAGCACGTTCAATCCGTTGGGGACGCCGAGGACGGTGCGGGTATCGGCGAACTGGTGGTAGTTCGGCTCCTGGGGAATGCGCGGCAATGCCGCCAGGACGGCGGCGCTCAGGACCGCCGCCGCTGCCAGGGCCCAGAGAGGCTTGCGCATGGACGGGACCTCCCCCTCGCGGGCCTATGCTGCCGCGCTCTTGAGCAGTCTGCGCCCCGCCAGGCCGATCATCAGTCGCGTGAAACCGGTGAACAGGAGGTTCACGCCCACCAGGGTTCCGATGGCCCAGGCGGAGCTCGATGGCCAGTGAACCCAGATCAGCGCGCTCAGCAGCAAGGCGACGATTCCGTTGAAGAGCATCCAGCCCGATGCCTTCAGAGTCCTTGCGCGGAAGTAGCCGACGATCTCGAAGAGTCCGTGGACGAGGAGCACCGCTCCCAGGAGTGCCGTCAGCGTGCCGACCCCGAGCACAGGCTGTGACAGGAAGTAGGTTCCGGCGAGCACGAACAGGATGGCCGAGAGCAGCTGAAAGACGATTCGCCCCGCCCCTCCCCCTCTGAAGGTCGCGACGAGGTGCGCCGCCCCGCCGAGAATCAGCAGCCATCCGACCAGCAGAGCGATGCCAACGGCCGCCACCGCCGGCTCGATGATCGCGAACAGCCCCAGCGCGATGAACAGGACCGCGGCCACGATGTACCAGGCGGTGAATCTCTTTCCCGTCTCGAGCACTGCACGTTCAGTCGTCATGGGAGGCCTCTGGGCCGCGCGGCGCCGTGAGCAGCCGATGCGAGACTAGAACCGTCCCTGCCCTGGCGTGTTCGAGCGTCTCACCGTCCTGTCATCTACAGGCCAGGCAACTTGCCCGGAGGCCACGGCTGCGGCCGAGCGGCGCGAACACGCACCGCGAGCACTTCCGACTCCTAGAGATCGCGTCGCCGACGCTTCCAGCCGTCCTTCACGTAGGCGCCGAGGATGGCTCCGGGGTCCACGCCCTTCTCGTCGGCCAGTCCGCGGATCTCCTCCCAGAGCTTGTCCGGGATGACGCGCCTGATGGCGAGATACGTCTTCACCGCGCGCTCGACGATTCGCCGGACCTTCTTGTCGTCGTGCTCCGCCAGGTCCTCGAGCCTCTCCTGCTCCTTGTCCGCCAGGTCGAGGGTGAACTCGAGGCTCGACTTTCCCTTGCCCATACGGTCTCTCTCCTTGGGTCGAGCCGGGGCGGACCCCGAGACTCGGCACCGTAGCTGGAGCGCGGCGCTCGAGGCGCAACATGCCTCGCTGAGCAGGGTGTACGACGAGATCGCCAAGGCTTTGAAACGTTCTGGCGACACCAGGGGCGCGTCGATGAAAGTCACCGGAATCACGCCGATCCTGAACGTCTCGGACGCGGCAGCGAGCGTCGCTTTGGTTCGAGCGGCTCGGCTTTGGCTGCGGCTTCACGCACGGAGCGCGTGAGAACCCTCCCCGGGAGGAGGCGACCTTCGCGAGCATCCGGGTCTCCGCGGCGGCAAGCCGGCCCGGTTCAACGGAGACGACGACACGGGGGCCACCTGGATGAGCTGTCCACGCCGGCCGAGGTCGATGCATCCGGACGGCCATGTCCTCCGGATCTCGGCGCCGATCCACCGGGACTGAGCTGGTCGCGGGGTCCGCGCCATCCGCCGCGGTGGACGCTTCATGGGGTGACAATTCGGACCCGTCCCGCGGTGCCTCACCCATGGGCCGCCTGCCAGCTAAGATGGGCGACCCCGGCCCGACCGAGCTCTGCCTCAACGCGCAGGTGGGATTCGTGAACGCCGGCAGCACGTCGACGCTGGATGCCATCCTCGGTCGCTACGAGGCCGCCGGTTGCGTGGTGAGCTACTGCCCTGGGCCTCCGGCGCACAAGGTGTCGTGCCGGGCCAACGCCAGCGGCCGAAACACCTGCGATGGCATCTAGCTCGGCGCCGAGCCGTCACGGCAGTCGCTGCACCCAGATGTTCCGGTACCGCACCGGGTGGCCGTGGTCCTGGAGCCTGAGTGGCCCGTCGCTCTCGCCGGGAACCTCCGGATCTCCGAGCGTCGTGCTCCCCCAGACCTCGACGTCCTTCTGCACCCTCGTCCCGTTCCACACCACGGTGATCCGCGCCGGGCTCACCTTCGCGCTGCCGCTCCACCGCGGCGCGCGGAACGCGATGTCGTAGCTCTGCCAGATGCCCGGCGGAAACGAATCGTTCACGTCGGCGTCCTTCACTCCGTAGATCGCTCCGCAGTCGTTCGCGCCCGACAGGGTGGACCCGAAGGAATCCAAGATTTGAAGTTCGTAGCGTCCCTCGAGGTACACGCCGCTGTTCCCCCGGTCCTGCTCGGCGGCACTGGGACTGGACGGCGGTACCTGGAACTCGACGTGGACGTGGACGTCCCCGAACCACCGGAGGCTGTGGAGATCGCCGGTTCCGGGAACCACCTCCATCGCCCCGTCCACTAGCCTCCACCGGGCGGCGGCGCCGTCTGCACCCTCCCACGCAGAGAGGCTCGAGCCATCGAAGAGAACCACCGCCCCCGGCGGCGGAGGCAGGTACGCCAGCGGACGGACCTGCACGTTGCGGTAGAAGACCTCCGCTCCCTCGGCCTGGAGCGCGATGCGCCCCTGCCGGAGCGGGACCCATCCGCTCCCGGGGTTCGTCTCGAGGTCGGTCGCGGCGTTCACCCTCTTGCCGTTCACGATGTTCACCGAGTCGCGTCCCGAGGCGATGAGCTCCAGCGTGTTCCAGCCGGTCAAGGACTCGGGCTCCTCGGACTTGATGAGCTGTCCGTCCTCGATCGAGACCTCCTGGCCCAGCGGGTCGAACGTCGGTGGCGAGGCGTGTACGTCCGCCACCGTCGTCGTGAGCCCGGTCCCGGAGAGCATCCAGGTGTCTCCGACGCTGTGCTCCTGGATCTGGAACTCGAGGCACCGAGGCCAGATCTGATCGGGCGGCGCCAGGTGGTAGAGCAGCCCGCTGTCGCGCGGCTGGTTCTTGCGCGGCGGGAAGGTCTGGGTGCCCCACTTCTGCTCGAGCCGGAGCCGGTAGTCGCGGAAGTCATCCCAGGTCGCGACGTAGCCGAAGTCCTTCGGCTTGCCGTTCTCCGGGATGCCGAGGATGTGGAGCACGTCCCCTTCCATCTTGAAGACGCCCTCGGGGTCGGAGTTGCGGCCATGCGAGGGGAGCCAGCGGTAGAAGCGCGACAGCGAGGCGTCGAGGAGCGGCGTCCACGTCGTCTCGCCGAGCTCGACGGTTCCCGCGTCGGGAACGCCTGCATCGGGAACGCCCGCATCGGGGGGCTGGCCCGCGTCGGGCGGGGTCCTGCCTCCGTCCGGGACTCCGGCGTCGCTGGTTCCGCCATCCGCAGAGCCGGCATCCGCAGGTGCTCCTGCGTCGGGCGCGCCCGCATCGGGTCCAGCATCGGGGAGGATCGACCCGCCGTCACTGGACGGGGCGCGCGGACCTCCGGCGCCGCCCGAGCCGCCCATCTCGCCCGTACACGCCACGAGCGCGCAACAGACTCCGAGGCAGAGCAGCACGCGCATCGTCGGGTCGCGAGGTGCGCATTCGGAAGCCGCCTCGCCAGCGGCTCCTGCGCTCGTCCCTCCGCCAGGTATGCGCTGGCGGACAGCCCAGCCCCTCGCTTTCCGGACCCGAACGGTAAGTCCTCGGCTCTTCACCGGACTGCCGCCACCACTCGCAAACCGATCGGCACGAGCAGCCTCTGCTCCACGCGCAGCCGCTCCAGGTCGCGGACCGCGAGGAACAGACGCGTACCCGCGTCTCCGGGATCCACCCGATCCGACAGATAGCGATGGAGGTACGCGCACCGCTCCTGGGCGCGGAGGTCGAATGCCGCCCCCAGCGCGGAGATCAGGGTGCGCGCTCCGTGGAGCGCCGGCTGGTGCCGGTGCCGCTCATGCCAGCGGTCGACGGGATCGGCCGGCGGCGGACCGTCGGGCCGGTGGTGACCCCCGTGTCCGTGGTGGCCGCCGTGTCCGTGATGGCCGCCGTGTCCGTGATGCCTGCGCGGGACGTCCGGCGCGAGCGCTCCGCACTGCTCGAGCACCGCCTGGATGTCCCAGAACCACGCCGCGGTCACTGCGTTGATCTCGTCGTGCGCGAACTCGTCCGCGATCACCAGCCCGCCCGCTCGGAGCAGCGCGCGGATCTTCGCCAGCCCCGCCTCCAGCGGAGAGATGTGGTGCAGCGAGCGCGTGAACACCAGAGCGTCGAACGGCTCGGCCTCGAAGGCCAGGAAGTCCGAAACCGCCGCCGGGACGCCGCGGGCGCGTGCCTCGGCGACCTGCTCCTCGCTCACGTCGATGGCGGTCAGCTGGACACCAGCGTGCAATAGCCGCCCGGCAAGGACTCCCGGGCCACAGCCGACCTCCAGGACGCGGAGGCCGCGTCCGCCGCCGGGGAGGATGCCCTTCACCCAGGTCTCGACCTCGTCGACCTCCGCCTCGATCGCTCCCGGGGTGCGCACGGCTCCCGGTCATACCCCACGCCCTCGCCCGACGGGCCCGGGAGGCGCCGGGCCGGCCGGGCCCGGACGGCCTCGCATCGGACCTTGGTCTCATTCGGCCTCCGCAGTGGACCGGTTCCTCTAGAGTGGGTCCCTGGCAGTCCCGGGAGGACCCATGGCGACGCCGATCACAAACCTTCCACGGACCGTGATGTCCACGCTGGTCCTGATCGGGCTGCTCTTTGGCAGTCTCTGGGTGGTCCGTCCCTTCATCGGCCCGGGGATCTGGGCGGTGACGATCGTCGTCGCCACCTGGCCGCTCTTCCAGCGCCTCCAGACCCGGCTCGGCGGCCGTCGCGGGCCGGCGGTCGCGGTGATGGGCGTCGTGCTGCTGACGATCATCGTGATCCCGGTCTGGCTCGCGGTGGACACGGTCATCGAGCAATCGGACCGGCTGATCCAGCTCGCCCGGTCTCTGCCCACGCTCCAGATCCCGCCGCCGCCGGCCTGGCTCAGCTCGATTCCCCTGGGGCCACGCCTCGCGCACGCCTGGAGCGACCTCGCCCAGTCCTCGCCGGGCACCATCACGACGAGGATCGAGCCCTACCTCGGAACCGCGGTGAAATGGTTCGGTGCGCAGGCCGGGTCGTTCGGGGCGCTGCTCGTGCATCTCCTGGTGATGCTCATCATCTCCATCATCCTCTTCGCGAAGGGGGACATCGCGGCGCGCGGGGTGATCGCCTTCTTCCGCCGCCTCGCGGGAGATCGGGGAAGTGCGGCGGTCGTCCTCGCCGGCCAGGCGGTCCGCGCCGTCGCTATGGGGGTGATCGTGACCGCGCTCATCCAGACGGTCGTGGCGGGACTCGGCATGACGCTCGCCGGAATTCCGAAGGCCGGCGTGCTCACCGCGCTGGTGTTCCTCTGCTGCATCGCGCAGATCGGCCCCATCCTGGTGATGGTCCCCGGGGTGATCTGGCTCTACTGGTCGGGCTCGCCGGGTCGCGGCACGTTCTTCCTGCTCTGGACGGTTGTGGTCCTGGCCATGGACAACATCCTGCGTCCCTGGCTGATCACCCGGGGCGCGAACCTTCCCATCCTCCTCATCTTCGCGGGCGTGATCGGGGGCCTGCTGGGCTTCGGCGTGATCGGCCTCTTCATCGGACCGGTCATCCTCGCCGTGAGCTACACCCTGATCGAGGCGTGGGTGACGGAGGGAGATCTCCCGGCCGTTGCCCCACCCTCCCCTGCCCCCTCGCCGGCGGTCACCGCGAGCCCCCCGGTCGCCTGACCCTCGCGAGGTCCCGGCGCGAGGCGCCCTCGGATGGAATGTGCCTCGCTCGCACGGAGTCGTGCTCCCCGTGTAGAAGGGCGCCCTCCCGATGCGAAGGAGTGACCTCAGGTGATGAAGTTCGGCGCCATTCTCGCCCTCTCGGTGGGCCTGGCGATGGACGCGACGGCTGTCTCCGCCGCGCGCGGCATGGCGGTGCCGGAGGTCCGCCCGCGCCACGTCGCGCTGGTCGCGCTCTTCTTCGGAGGGTTCCAGGCGCTGATGCCGGTGATCGGCTGGCTCGTCGGCTCACGGATCGGCCCGCTGGTCGAGGCATGGGACCACTGGATCGCCTTCGTGCTCCTCGCCGCCATCGGCGGAAAGATGCTCTGGGAGTCACGCAACCTGAAAGCGGAGAGCCCCCGGAGCGAGACGGAGCTCTTCGGCTTCCGGGTCATGCTCGCCCTGGCCGTGGCGACGAGCATCGATGCGCTGGCGGTGGGCATCACACTGCCGATGCTCGATGCGCCGTTCGCGCTCTCGGTCGCCACCATCGGCATCACCACGGCGATCCTCTGCGGCGTGGGGCTCCTCGTCGGCCGCCGCGCCGGGGCGATGTTCGGGAGGCGGCTGGACGCCTTCGGGGGCATCGTCCTCATCGGCGTGGGCACGATGATCCTGGTCGAGCACCTCCGGGCCGGCTGAGCGCGCAATCCTGGTCCTCTCCGCCTCGCCATCGCGGTGCACGAGTTGAAGCTCCGTCGATGGCGCCCATGAGCGAAGCAGGCGTCCGCGGACCGGCCACCGCCCGACGCCGCCCGCATCTGTGCATTGCGCCGAGCCCGGGAGATGCCAGTGTCCCGAGCGCACGATGACCGCCTCCGAGCTCCGCGCACATGGGCGCGCCGGCACTGCCCTCGCGCTGCTCTACGTCTTTCTCTGGGCGTCGGCCTTCGTCCCGAGCCGGGTCCTGTCGCGCCTCGGTCAGCCGCTCTGGGTGCTGACCATCCGCTTCGCCATCGCCTCGGTGCTGATGGCGGCCATCGTCACGGCGCTCCGGAGGCCGTGGCCGCGGACGCCCGAGGCCTGGATGCAGCTCGCCGCCTACGGGCTCCTGGCCAACGCGAGCTACCTCGGCTGCACGTACGAGGCGCTCCGGCACCTGTCCTCCGGGATGGGGGCGATCATCGCCAGCACGAATCCGCTGCTCCTGGCCCTGGTGGCGCCGGCGCTCCTCGACGAGCCGCTCACGCCGAGGAAGGTGATCGGGCTCCTGCTCGGGTTCGCGGGCGTCCTCATCGCGATGTGGGCCCGCGCAGGGTCGCAGGCCGCGCGTCCCGGGGACGTGGCCCTCGCCTTCCTCGGAGTGGTCGCCCTGGTCGGCTCGACGCTGGTGTTCAAGCGGCTCCGGACGCCGGAGGATCTCCTCGCGGCCAACACCATCCAGCTCGGCGCGGCGTCGGTCGCCCTGCTCCCGCTGGCGCTCCTGCTGGAGGGAGGGCCGCACCTGCATCCCACCGCCGAGTTCACGCTGAGCCTCGCGTACCTCATCCTCGTGATGAGCCTCGGCGCGTCGTTTCTCTGGTTCTGGCTGCTCCGCCACGGGGAGGCGAGCCGGGTCAGCGCCTTCTATTTCCTGACCCCCATCTTCGGTCTGGCGCTCGGGGCGCTGCTGCTCGGGGAGCCGGTCCGGCCGCTCGACGGTCTCGGGCTCGCGGCGGTCGCGGTGGGCATCGTGCTGGTCCAGTCG
>DASXGF010000668.1:0-3075 GCA_036489275.1 Myxococcaceae bacterium
CACCACCACGGTGGTGAGCGTCGTCCCGAGCACCGGGGCGAAGAGCTCGTCGGTGCCGGCCCGTGCTGCCTCGGCGGGCGCGGCTCCCTCCTCGAGGTGCCGGTGGACAGCCTCGACCACGACGACTGCATCGTCGATGACCAGGCCAACGGCCACCGCCAGCCCACCGAGGGACATCAGATCGAGCGTCTGCCCGAGCGCGTCGAGGACGACCAGCGTCGCCCCCAGGGTCAGGGGCAGCGCTGCTGCCGCCACGGCGGTCGCTCGCCAGTCCCGGAGAAAGAGCGCGAGCACCAGCACGGCGAATACGGCGCCGAAGAGCACCGCGTCTCGGACCCCGCCGACCGCATCGGAGACGAAGCGGGCCTGCTCGTAGACCGGCTGCACCTTGACCCCTGGCGGCAACACGGGTCCGAGCTCGGCGAGGCGTGCGCGGGCGGCAGCGTTGAGCGCAAGGGCGTCGCCTCCCGGGCGTCGGCCGACGTTGACGATGACCCCGGAGTGGCCATCGACGCGGATCACCGTCGGTGTCGGAGCCGTGCTCTCCACCACCCTGCCCAGGTCCGCGATCCGGACCGGAGCGACGGGAGTTCCCCCGACGACGATGCCGGCGATCTGCTCCGGGGTGAGCACCGCACCGCTCACCACGGCGAGCGCGAGCTCGTGGGCGTCGGTCAGGCGGGCCACGGCCTGGACGTCGTTCGCGAGGCGGAGCCGCTCGGCCACCTGAGGCACCGTGAGGTGCGCGCCCTCGAGTCGGGCGGCGGAGAGAAGCACCTGGAACTCGGGAATGTCCGACGACTGGACCGTGACCAGGCCCACCCCGGCGAGGCCCGAGAGCGCCGGCCGGAGCGTGTACTGAGCGAGGAGGTACAGCTCGGACGCCGGCTGGGGCCCCGAGACGTTCAGGGAGAGGATCGGAAAGCCGCTGGGAAGAACGCGCTGGGCCGTCACCTCGGCTCCCGCGGCCAGGGCCGAGTGTGCGCTGGCCAGCCGCGCCAGGACTTGCGGATGTGCCGCCGCCATGTCCGTGTCCGGCGCGAAGTAGAGGGAGAGCTCCGCCGCCCCCCGAACGGTCCGGCTGCGCACCCGTTCCAGGCCCGGGACGCCGGCCACCGCTTCCTCCAGCGGCCGGGTGACGCCGGCGAGCACCGTTTCCACGGGCGCGCCGGCGAGCGTGCCGACGACCTGCTCCCGAGGAAAGCTGACCTCGGGATAGATGCCCTTGGGCATCGCCGCTGCGGCGAGGATGCCACCGAGCGCCAGCAGCACCGCGAAGAACCCCAGCGCGCGGCCGTGCCGGAGGGCGAAGCCGCCGACGCTCACCCTGTTCCCCCGTCCCGGGTCGTGCCAACCACCCGCGTCCCTTCGGGGAGCGCGTAGGTCCCGCCAACGACGACGGGTTGCCCTGCGGTGAGACCGGACCGGATCTCGGCCCATCCGTCGGCGACGGCTCCGACGTCGACCGTCCGCCGTCCGACGCGTCCCTCGGGGTCGACGACGTTGACCGCTCGGGCTCCGCCTTCTCCGCCGGCGGACAGGAGTGCAGCGGCCGGCACGGAGAGAGCGCCGGCCTTCACCGCGACGACGACGTCAGCCTCCCCGGCAACGCCGACCTTGAAGGCACCGTCGTGGTTGTCGACCTCCACCCGCACGGTCACCAGTCCCGTGTTCGGATCGACCGCGGGGGAGACTGCCCGGACCCGTCCGGCACGGATCTGCCCAACGCCGGCGGCCCGGACCCGGCTGACGGCGTCCGGATGGATCCGCGAAGCAGGTCCGGGCGCAAGCTCGCCCCGCAGCTCGAGCACATCGGGCTGGTCGACCTCGATGATGGGCTTCCCGGTGCCGTCCATCGGTTCGCCCGGGGCGGCGAGAACGTGCGCGACCACTCCGTCCAGCGGAGAGATGATTTCCCCTCGCTGCGTCTGATTCTGGGCCAGGGACAGCGAGGCCTCGGCGGTGCGCCGAGCGGCCTGAGCGGAGGCCTGGGCTGCCTCGGCATCCTCCAGGTCCTTGCGTGGTCCGGCCCCGGCGTCGAACAGCTCGGCGGCGCGCTGGAGGTGTGCCCTGGCATTCAGCTCCTGGGCGCGGGCCTGCGAGAGGGAGGCCTCGGCCTGGCGGACGGCGTCCCGCAACGGTGTCGGATCGACGCGGGCGAGGATCTGGCCCTTGCGTACCGGATCACCCTCCGCGACCCGGACCTCTGCCAGCCGCCCGGGAACGAGCGTTCCGAGCCTCGCGCTTCGCCCTGGAAGGGGCTCGAGCGTGCCCGCGAGGTGAACGGTCTCCTCGATGTCTCGCGGCGCCGCGACCGCGAGCTCGACCGAGAGGGGCGGCGCCTCGGGATCCGCCGGGGCGCGGCGGCAGCCGCTCGCGGCGGCAAAGAGAGCTCCCACGAGCAGCCAGCGGAGGAGTCGGCCGTGCCGCGTGGGATGAGTGATCCGTCTCAACGCCCTCGACCGTTGCACGCGAAACGCTTCGGTGCACGTACTGCCGCGCGGGATCGGGACGCTCCTGTCGACTTGTGCGTCCATCCGCGTTACTGCACACCGGGTGCAAGCGGCGACCTCGCCGGTGGGCTCCGAACCCTCCCTGCAAGGCCTTGACCTGGGACCTGCCGCTCTGACAGTCCACCCGCGAGCGAGGCGATGACCACGGTCGCCACAGAGCCCTCTCCCGAGCTGGTGCGAGCGCGGGAGGCGTACGCACGCCGGGCGTGGGACGACGCCTACCGGCTGTTCTCGGCGATCGATCGGGTGTCGCCGCTGTCCCGCGCCGACCTCGAGGCGTACTCCTGGGCCGCGGGCCTGAGCGGTCGGGACCGCGAGCTGCTCACGCTCCTCGAGCGGGCGTACCATCTGGTCCTCGAGGACGAACCGCTGACGGCGGCGCGGGTCGGCTTCTGGCTGGGATACCGGCTGAATGCCTTCGGCGAGTTCGGCCAGGCGAACGGCTGGTTCGCCCGGGTCGAGCGGCTGATCGAGCGCGAAGGGACGCCGTGCGCGGTCGCGGGCTACCTGCGCATCCCGCAGACGCTGCGGCACCTCCACCAGAACGAGTGCGACGCGGCCT
>DASXGF010000671.1:0-4489 GCA_036489275.1 Myxococcaceae bacterium
AACTCGCCGAGCACCTGGTCCACCCGGGCCTTCACCGAGGAGAAGTGGCGGAAGCGCCGGTGGCGGTACTGGGCGTCGTCGGCGGCGGCGACCTCGGCGATGGGGATCGCCAGGCCAAGCTGCCAGTGGCCCTCGCTCTCCACCAGCCAGGCGAAGCTCTGCGTCTTCTCGTCCCAGAGCAGATACTCCGCCCACGGGTAGCGCACGTCCTCCACCACGCAGCTGCGGAGCATCCAGCCGACGACCAGGAGCTCACGCCCGCGCAGAGTCCCCTTCGACCCGAGCGCGAGCCGTGGCTCCTTCTTTCCCCGCTCGAGCGCACCGAGCACCCGGAACGCACCCTGGCTCGTGTCGAGCAGGTGGTTGCAGCTCTCGCAGACCACCCGGACGCTCTGCTCTGGCACCCGCAGCGAGAGCGGCGCACCGCAGTTCGGGCACTTCAGCTTCTCGCCGCTCGGCCGCGGCTGCCGGACCTCCGCTCCCGCGGGCAGCTCGCCGAGGTGGAGCGCCTCGAACGGAAGCTCCCGGCCGACGTAGAGCACGGCGGGCTCGCTGCCGTCGCCATAGTCGATGGTGGCGAAGCCGCCCTTCTCGCTCTCGCAGTCCGCGGTCAGGGGCGCCTCGCCGGGAGTCACCGCCTCGGGGAGCTCGCCGCGCCCGGCGACGATGCGCGCCTGCTTCACGTCGCCGACCGTGAAGCGGCCGAGGCCCTCGAGGAAGAAGCTCTGCCCGGGCTCGACCCGCCGTGGGACCGGGCGGGGCGACATCCGGCGGGTGACGTAGTACCGGCCCTGCGCCTCGGCGAGCCAGCCCCACCCCCCGTCGGCGAAGGCGACGTACCACTCGTCCCAGACGCCCTGCTGCCACTCGTACTGGAGCCGGCCGATGACGTCGTAGCCCAGCCCACCGATGGTTCCGTGGCTTCCGAGCGCGATGCGCGAGCCGGTGGGGATGAGGTCCGCCACCTTCCCCACCGCCTCGAAGTCCTGACCCGCGCGAACGACGATGGCGCTGCAGTGGCCGCAGATGGTGGCCCGCGACGCGCCGAGCTTGAACTCCACCGGGGCACCGCAGTTCGGGCACCGGCCCTGGCGCGGCGCGCTTCCGGTCATGGACTCGGCCCGGGCCGAGCGATGCGCCGGACCTCCACCCGCGTCGCGCCGAGCACCTCCGCCAGCCGCTCCGCCCAGGGCCAGTCCGGACGCGCCCGGCAGCAGTAGAGGTTGAAGGCCGCGTAGCCGGTCTCGGGGAAGGTGTGCGCCGTGAGGTGCGACTCGGAGAGGAGCTGCACCGCGGTGACGCCTCCCGGCGCGGGAAAGGCGTGGGTGGCGAGCGGAGCCACCGGATGGAGCGTCAGCTCGCGCACCGCCCGGGCGAAGAGCGCGGTCAGCTGCGCCTGGCTCCGGAGCGCGCCGGCATCGCAGCCGAAGGCGTCGACCACCCACTCGACGCCATCGCCGAGCACGAAGGGAGCGACCATCGGCCGGCGCTTATAGCCGAGGGGTCTGGCACTCCCTTCAGAGGGCGACGGGTGATAAGGGCGCGCGATGCAATTGCACCTGCCGGTCGTCATCGGCCTGATGGTGGCCGCCCTGGTGCTGGCGATCGGCGCCAAACGCGCCCACGTCCCCTACAACGTGGCGCTGGTGGTGGGGGGAATGCTCATCACCCTGAGCCACGTCCTCCCCGAGGCCCCGCACCTCGAGCCGGAGGTGGTGTTCCTGGTCTGCCTTCCCGCCCTGCTCTTCGAGGGCGGCTTCACCGCGAATCTGGACTCCATCCGCGCGAACCTGGTCCCCATCGCCATGCTCGCCACCGTGGGCGTACTGGTGGCCATCGGCGCGACGGGCGGCTTCCTCCATCTCGCGCTGGATCTCCCCTGGGGGCCCGCGGTCCTCCTCGGGTGCATCCTCGCGGTCACCGACACCGTCTCCATCCTCTTCGCCTTCCGACGGGCCCCGGTGCCCGGGCGCCTCTCGGCCATCGTGCTCGGCGAGAGCCTGTTCAACGACGGGACCGCGCTGGTCGCCTACGCGGCCATCTCCGGCGTGGTCGCCGGTGGAGCGGTCGCCGTTCCGGTGCTCGCCGCGCGCGTCGTCCTCGCCACCGCCGGCGGGCTGGCGGTGGGCCTGGCGCTGGGCATGGTGGGCAGCTTCATCATCCGCCGGACCGAGGACCCGCTCGCGGAGATCATGGCCACGACCGCGCTGGCCTTCGCTGCGTTCGTGGGAGCCGAGGAACTGCGTGTCTCCGGGGCGATCGCCGGGGTCACCGCGGGCCTCACCGTGGGCGCCACCGCCCGCCGGACGCTCTCCGCCAGCAGTCAGGTCGCGATCCACTCCTTCTGGGAGTACATGGCCTTCGGGGTCAACACCTTCCTCTTCCTCCTGGTGGGCCTCTCCAGCAACCCGTCGACGCTGCTCGCCTCTGCGCCACAGACCGCGATCGCCGTCGCCTGCGTCTTTGCCGGACGCGCCGCGGCCATCTACCTCCCCTTCCTCGTCCTCGGCTGGGTGAAACCCTCGCAGGCCATCCCTCCGCGCTGGCAGCACGTCTTCATCATCGGGAACATCAAGGGCGCCCTCTCCATCGCCCTGGCGCTCGGGCTACCCAGGGACACGCCCTTCCGGCCGCTTCTGGTGGACGTGGCGTTCGGCGTCACCTTCATCTCGCTGGTGGCCCAGGGTCTCCTGCTGGGGCGCGCGCTCGACTGGCTCGGACTCACCCGCCGCGATGAGCTGGCGCTGGCCGTCTCCGAGCACCAGGCGAAGCTCATCACCGCCCGGGCGGCGCGCGCCGAGCTGGACACTCTGCTCGCGGCCGGCATGGTGCCGCGGATGGCCTACGAGCGGCTCCGGAGCGAGTACCAGGTCACGATCGCCGACGCCGAGCGGGAGATCCGGCGGATCCAGGAGCGGAACCTCGCGCAGGGGGCCCGCCTCCTCCTTGCCGTCCGCCGCCGGCTGATCGACGCCGAGCGCGCGGCCCTGACCACCGCCGAGCGGACCGGGCTCCTGTCTCCGGAGGTGGCCGAGCGGCACCTCCTCCGGCTCGACGAGCGGACGCTGGGACTCGACCGGCTGCTCCACGACACCGGCGAGGCCGAGGTCCGCCACGGCAGGGGGAGCGCATCGTGAGGATCCTCATCGCGGGCGGAGGCCGGGTGGGTGGAGTGCTCGCCGCGAAGCTGGTCGCCGAGAAGCACCAGGTCACGGTGGTGGAGCGCGAGCGCGCGGTGTGCGACCGGCTGTTCGAGGAAGTCGGGGCGGTGGTGGTGTGCGGCGACGCGATGGACCCGCAGGTCCTCGAATCCGCAGGCATCGTCGGCGCGGACGTGGCCTGCGCGGTGCTGCCCCGGGACTCGGACAACCTGGCCTTCGCCATGCTGGTCCGGGCGGTCGGCGGCGCACGCACCATGGTCCGGATGCTCGATCCGCGGTACCGCTCCGCCTACCTGCTCGCCGGCGTGCGGGACATCATCGCCGAGGCGGAGGTGGTGGTGGCCAAGATGACCACCGCGATCGACTTCCCGCAGATCGCCGGGTCGCTCCCCCTCGCCGCCGGCGACGCCGTGCTCTTCGAGGTGGTGGTCAAGCCGCGGGCCGTCGCGGCCGGGAAGACGGTGGCCCAGGTTCGCGGCGATCCGGAGTTCCCGAAGGAGTGCGTCTTCATCGGGTTCCTCGACGCAGAGGGGAAGATCGCCCTGCCGGATGGATCCTCGACGCTCCGTCCGGGGTACACCGCGATCCTCGTCACCCGGCGCGACGCGCTCGCCCGCGCGGTCGAGGTCCTCACCCGCGAGCCGGTGGTCCAGGACGCCTCGACCCAGGTCGTCGACGCGCTCCGGCAGATGGATTTCCTCGCCCCGCTCGACGACGCGGAGATCGAGCGCATCGCCCAGCAGATCGTCGTGCGCACGGAGCGCACAGGAGAGGTGCTCTTCCGGCGCGGGGATGCCGGCGAGACCTTCTACATCGTGCTCTCCGGCGAGGTGACCCTGGAGACCGAGGACCGGACGGTGGTGGAGCACGTCCGCGAGGGCGGCTTCTTCGGCGAGATCGCCCTGCTCACCGGACAGCCCAGGTCCACCAACGCCGTCGTCCACCGGGACGTGCAGCTCGCGGAGATCGGCCGCGACGAGTTCCAGCAAGTCGTCATGGCCAACCCCACGGTGGCGGTGGCGATGAGCCGCATCCTCGGACAGCGCCTGGCGAACTCCGCCCGTCCGCCCGCTCCGAGGAAGCGCCGGCTCTTCAACCGCTGAGCCCCGGGGCCGTCGTGCGAGAGAAGCCCCCCCTCCCGATGCCGCGAGTCTCCGGCATCTCCAGGGGCTGGTCGCCGCCCGCGAGCTCAATCGGCTGCGCTGGCGATGACTCCGTCGCAGGTGTTGCCCTCGTGCGACGTGCTTCCATCGGTGCAGCTGATCTTCGTCCCGCCCGCGCCGGGGGGATTGCACGTCTCGCCCACCCCGCACCCCGAGGGGTCGTCC
>DASXGF010000684.1:0-2172 GCA_036489275.1 Myxococcaceae bacterium
GGCTCCGACCCTGGAGCCGGGCCTCCACCGATTCCTCGAACAGCCGCATCGCCCAGCGAAACAGCTTCCCCGCCACTCCGGGCTTGGCCATGCCTCCGGAGACCACGGCGTTGTAGATCTTCTCGAAGATGCGGGGCACCGCCGGGAGGATGGTCGGCGACGTCTCGCCGATGTCCGCGAGAAGCGTGTCCGTGCTCTGGGCGAAGATCATCCGGTAGCCGAGCCCCACCCACGCGGCCTTCACGTCCTGGGCGAAGCTGTGCGCCAGCGGCAGGAAGAGCATCACCGCGTCGTCCGGCCGTAGTACTTGCAGGGTGGTGAGCGCCTTCGCCTCGAAGGAGAGGTTGCCGTGGGTCAGCATCACGCCCTTCGGCGCCCCGGTGGTCCCCGAGGTGTAGATGAAGCAGCACGCGTCGTCGATGCGGAGCGCGCCGATCCGCTCCTCGAACTTGCGGGGATCTTTCTGATCCAGCGACGTGCCCTCGGCGATGAGCTTGGCCATGGGCACCTCGGTCCCCGTCCCCTCCTCCTCCATCGTGA
This sequence comes from Myxococcaceae bacterium, assembly GCA_036489275.1. GTDB lineage: Bacteria > Myxococcota > Myxococcia > Myxococcales > Myxococcaceae > RPRB01. The sequence goes on from DASXGF010000684.1 coordinate 541, forward strand.
TCACCTGCCGGACCGATGGACACTCGCGGAGGACCGCACGGGCTCGGGTGAAGCGCCCCGCCTGCTTCCCGCCGCTCCGGTCGTGGTCGACGAAGAGCATCACCGACCCCGAGTGCTGCAGGACGTACTTCACCTCGTCCGGCGTGTTCGACGCGTAGATCGGCACGGTGATCGCGCGGGCCGCGCAGATCGCCAGGTCCGCCACACACCACGGCAGCGAGCTGTCGGCGAAGACCGCCACCCGGTCTCCGGGCTGGATTCCCCGGGCGACCAGCGCCGCCGAGAGATGCCGGACGTCGCCGAGGATGGTCTCCCAGTCGACGTGAACCCATTTGCCGAACTTCTTGTGGGTGGCGGCGTCCTGCTTCGGGGTCCGGGACGCGCGCTCCTGCAACAGGTGCAGCAGCGTCCCGCCGCTCGTCGCCGGGCTCGACACCTGGCTCTCGGCTCTCATCGTGCGCCCTCCTTCTCCATCTGGGCAGCGATCTTCTTCGCGATGGACTTCACCCGGGCCTCCTCGGCCGGATCGTCCGGGTCGTGCGCCTCTGCCACCTTCGCCAGCTGGGCCTTCGCCCCAGCGACGTCACCATCGCGCCAGAGCGTCTCGGCGAGCCAGGCCGTCGCCCGCAGATTGTTGGGATTCGCGGCCAGGGCCTTTCGGTACCAGGTGGCGGATTTGCCCAGGTTGCGCTTGGGCCAGGGCAGCTCGAAGAAGTAGCGCCCCTTCGCGAGGAGCGGCATCTCCTTCTGGAACCGCGGGTCGATCTCGATGGCCTTGTCCAGCCGCTCGTTGAACTTCGACTCCAGGCCTTCGCCGAGCGCCTTCAAGATCCCCACCGCCTGGCTGTAGATGCCGATGCCCGCGGCCGCGTAGTAGTGGCCGCCGACCCAGGCCGGACGTGCCTTCACCATCCGGTCGCCGAGGTCCCAGACCTCGCGGCCGAGCTTCTGCTTCCGGTCCTCGTTGTTCTCCAGCCCGTCACCGACCCAGAGCTCGGCCCGGGCGAGCCGGTACATCCGATCGACGTCCTCCGGCTTCGCCGCCAGCGCGGCCTGGCACTGGCGGATTCCCTCCTCCGCCTTCGCGGCATCGCCACGCTCACGCCACAGCGCATCGAGCGGGGCGAGGGCGGGGTCGGCTGACGTCGTGGGAGTCCCGGCGTCTGCAGCGTCCGCGGCCAGACATACCGCCGGACAAACCAGCAGAAAGAAAAGAGACGTCCAGCGCATGGGTCCGGCCCGCGTAACACGCGGCCGTCGCCAGTCGCAAGGAAGCACCGAGGGGCTGGCGCGGCGCGTCAGCCCCCTCGGAACCGGAGCGCGGCACCCGCCGGGGCGGGCGCCTCACGCTCGAACGACGTCAGGCGGCGTCGGCCTCGGCCAGCGTGTCGAGCAGCGACACGATCGCGTCGGGCGCCTGGAAGCCGTCGTAGCGCCTCATCTCGTCGTTCCAGCGGGTCGGCCCGAACCACTCGGCACAGCCGCGGAGCACGCGCCGCAGCAGCTGCGACAGCCGGCCGAGGTTGGCGGTCGCCGGCAGCGGCCGGCCGTCGTCCAGCGCCCGGTACAGGTAGGCCAGCGCCACCTCGCTGGCGTCGCGCACGTTCAGCAGGTCGCACGGGTCGTCGCGCG
>DASXGF010000748.1:0-1886 GCA_036489275.1 Myxococcaceae bacterium
TGCTCGACGGCCTTGATCTGCGGCCACAGCACCCGCTCGGTCCTCCCGTCGAGCGGCCGGGACAGCTCGGCGCCGGCGAGGTCGATCCGGACGCCGTAACCCGCCCTCGGACGGAGCCGCCAGACCAGCCACCCGAAGGCGCCGCTGAGCGAGAGACCGGCGACTGCCCGCGCCGAGGCCGTCGGACGTCCCTTCCCCACTCGCACCAGCGAGGCGGCGCCGATCGCGGCCGACAGCACCGCGAAGGCTGCGAGGATCGCGCGAAGCCTGCTGGGTCGGTAAGGGAAAAACCTGGGCGTCATGCGGTCCGGGCCGGGCGGAGGCGAGCATCCTCCGTCACCGTTCCAGCGTCGACCCGCAGCCACAGGGTGTCCGGGCCGGCTGCGCGAGCCACCAGCGAGGCGTCGGTCGTGGTCAGGAGCACCTGCGCCCGGCTCTCGGCGACGGTGTGCATCAGGAACGCGTTGCGCTCGGGATCGAGCTCGCTCGAGACGTCATCGAGGAGCAGCAGCGGAGGCCTCCCGAAGGCGGCGCGGACGTTCTCGATCTCGGCGATCTTCCAGCCCAGCACCAGCGCCCTCCCCTGCCCTTGCGAGGCATACGCGCGCGCGCTCCGTCCGCCGAGCGTGAGCTGGAGATCGTCGGTGTGCGGGCCCACCGACGTGAAGCCACGCTCGCGATCGCGATCGAGCCTCTCCACCAGGGCGTGCCGCAACGCCTCTTCCAGCCCCTCCTCGGTCTGCGGATGGTGCGCCCCGAGGTGGAGCGCGGTGTACCCGACGCCCACGTCGGGCAGCTGGGAGATCGCCCGGACGGCGGACACGGCGCGCGGAGCGAGCTCGTCCAGGAGCGCCCGGCGGCGGATCAGCACGCGCGCTCCCGTTCGCGCCACCGCCTCGTCCCAGGCCTCGACGTAGCCCGCCGCGGCGTGCTCCTTGAGCAGGCGATTGCGGCTCTTGAGCGCTCGCTGATAGGCGCGGTGCTCACGGAGGTACGCCGGGAACCGGTTGAACACGGCGCGATCGAGGAACGCCCGCCGCACCTCGGGACCGCCCTTCACCACGGCCAGGTCGTCGGGGGTGAAGGCCACCACGCTGACTCCACCGAAGTAGTCCTCGAGCTTCGCGGCCTTCTTCCCGTCGACGAAGGCCTGCCGGATACCGGCGGAGACCTGCACTGCGATCTCCCGCTCCGCGCCACCGAGCGTGAAGAGCCCGACGACCCGCGCCTCCTCCGTCCCGAAGCGGACCAGCTCCGAGAGTCGGTTCGCCCGCAGCGGCCGCAGCGTGCAGAGGAAGTACAGCGACTCGAGGAGGCTGGTCTTTCCCTGCCCGTTCGCGCCCACCACCACGGTGGCGTGGGGCGACGGACGGATCGAGACCGCGGCCAGGTTACGGAAGTCGGAGATCTGGAGGCGCTCGAGGAGCACTACACCCGCATCGGCATGACCACCGCGGTGTAGCTGCGATCCCCGGGCGCATGCAGGACGCCGGGGCTGTGGTCGTCTCCGAGCTCGAAGGCGACCTCGTCACCGTCCAGGACGGAGAGCACGTCGGTCAGGTAGCGCGCGTTGAAGCCGATGGTGATGTCACCACCGTCGTAGCTCACCTCGAGGTCGTCCTTGGCCTCGCCGAGATCCGGGTTCTGGGAGCTGATGCGCAGCTGGTTGGTCGTGAGACCGATCTTCACCGCGTTGGCTTGTCCACGCTGAGCAGGGCGATCCGCTTGAGCGCCTCGGTGAAGCGCACCCGCGGGATCTGCACCCTCGGGCCGCCTCGGGACGAGCGGGCGTCGCCCCCGGCGCGTCCGCGCGTGGGGATGTCCGCGAACAAGGCCATCACTCGCCCGCGTCCGGCAGTCTGGACTCGAAGCCGTCAGGAGGCCCG
>DASXGF010000749.1:0-1946 GCA_036489275.1 Myxococcaceae bacterium
GTCGTTGGTGACCGCGAGGCGGGTCCCCCCGGAGACGGCCGTGAGCTCGATGCGGGTCGTTGCCTTGTACGGGGCCACGCCGGGCACGAAGTCCACCGCGTTGGTGTAGGCGAGGCGCCGGTTCGGCTCGACGACGGTGTAGTCGCCCCGGAGACGACTGCTCGCGTCCATCCCTCCCTGCTTGAGCATGGCGACGATCTCCGGGACCTCGGTCTTCATGATCAGCTCGAAGTGACCGCCGACGCGCACGTCGATGTGGAGCACCTGGACGGTGAACCCTTCCGGGCCCCACCACCGCTCGAGCCCCTCGCGGGTGGTCCACATCATCCAGACCTTCTCCGGGCTGGCCTTCAGCATTCGCTCGATGGTGAACGTCTTCTTCTCGGTGGTGCTCATCGGTGTTCGTCCTCCTCCAGGGCCTTCTCCAGGCGGTCGATCCGCCGGTTCCAGTGGTCTCTCAGCCGGTCGATCCACGCCGCGGCCTCGTCGAGCGGCCCGGCGTTCCGGGACAGGAAGTGCTCCCGGCCGACCCGTCGGCGCTTCACCAGCTTCGCTCGCTCGAGGATCCGGATGTGCTTGGAGACGGAGTTCAGCGAGATGTCGAAGGGCGCGGCGAGGTCCGTCACCCGCGCCTCCCCATCCGAGAGGCGGAGGAGGATGGCGCGCCGGGTGGGGTCGGCGAGGGCACCGAGGGTGTGGTCGAGCCTGGCGGCGGACGCGTTCAAGATATTCACCCAATAGGGTGAATATAGTCGGAAGTCAAGCCTGTTGTCGCCCGGGGCACCGGCACGGGGACCCGGCGTCCGCCTCTCAGCGCGCTCGCTCGCGCGCCGATGCGGGGGCGGCCGTCGTGGTCAGGGCGGGCTCCTGGCGGTGAAGCGGGCCCGGAGCAGGAGGTAGATGACGAGGCCGCCCAGGAGCATCAATCCGGCGAGCGCCCCGGCGATCCGCAGGAGCGTCCGGGTCAGGATCCCCTCGACGTCCGCGAGGGTACGCAACCGCATGTCGTCGGCCCGGTCGAATCCGGAGGCGATCTTCTTGTCGATGTCAGCCAGCGTCGCGACGCGCTGGGCGTCGACGTTTCCCAGGATCGCCTCTCGCTCCCGGGTCAGCGCGTCCTGGACTTCCCGGCGTTGTCGGTCGATGTCGTTCATCACGGCCACTCGCTCGCTGCGAAGAGAGCTGGTCGCCGCCGAGGAGAGTTGCCGGATCGACTCCGGCGAGCCGAGCGTGTCGACCCGGGTGAGAAGAGCGTCTGCCCGCCGCAGCGTGGCGACGGCGAGCTTTCCCGGATCCACGGATGTCAGGTCGATCGCCGCAAGCTCGGCCTGCCATCGGGCCACCTTCGGCAGCGTCCAGGCGTACACGTCCAGGCGCGTTTGTAGGTCCGCCACGTTTGCGGTGATGCCCGCGAAGGCGTCCGTCAGGTTGAGGTTCTGGTTCGCCGCCATCCGGACCAGGATGGCGTGGAGGGAGGGCCGGTTGGACATGTTCTCGTCGATCGGATTCTCGTGCGCCCATGCGGTGACCCTCTCCCGGCTGGCCCTGGCATTGTCCGGGTCCTTGGCCACCGAGAGCGCCTGGTTCTCGATCTCCCGACGGATCTGCTTCGCTCCCTCGAGGAGAATCGGCTGGAGGTCACCGTAGTATCGCTGACCTCCCGGGCCCTTCACCCAGTCCTCCACCTGAACCGACAGGGCGTAGGTCTCCACCGCCGCCCCCAGCGCATCTGGCCGGAACAGCGCCTGATGAAAGGCGGCTGTTCCCTCGATCTTCCAGCTCAGCGCGTGCCTGCGGAGCAGCGGGTCCTCGGTTCCCGCCAGCATTCGATCTCCGCTGGTCTCGATGATGGCGGGGATCCGGATGGCCAGCTCGTTCCCCAGCGCACGCAACTGCCCGGACGAGATCTCCGTCCCGGTGACACTCATGAGCGCGGTCGGCTCGCC
>DASXGF010000016.1:0-8959 GCA_036489275.1 Myxococcaceae bacterium
TCGTGCCGCTCGCCGCGGCTGACGGCGACGGCCCCGTTGCCGCTCACTCCCAGCGCCCGAGCCCGGGGGAGGTCCACGGCGGCGTCGAGGCGCTCCACCCGGAGAAGCGGGCTCTCCTTCGCCAGGGACTCGGCGTAGTCCCGCACCGCGGCGCCGGTGTCCGAGCCCGGCGGGTAGAACAGGCTGAGCGTGACCGGCTCGGTGAATCCGCGTACCAGTCCGCGGGTGGAATCGCTCGGACGGCCCGGCCGGAAGTAGCTCCAGTCCGAGGAGACGTCGAGGACGTCCGCCACCCAGCCCAGGGCCAGCGCGGTGGTGAGCACCGCGACCAGGGCCGTGCCGGTGCCCACCGCATCCTGCACCCGGCCGACCTCCACCTCCGGGGCACGGGCCATCGCGGCGTAGGCCAGCTCACCCAGGACCAGCGGCACCACCGCCGCGGCGGCGAGCAGCGCGGTGGCCAGCTGCAGGACCGTCGCGAGACGGGGCGTGGTCCGCGGGAGGTCCGGCCCACCGGCGGCGAGGACCACGTCGGACTGCGCGAACCAGGCGACGAGGGACAGGACCGCGAGGGTGGAGAGCACGGCGAAGAGCCGCTCCACCCGGGCGCGGGGCGCGGCGGCGGAGAGCGCCGAGCGGTTCCAGCGCAGGACCGCGGCGGTGGCGACGGCGACGACACCCAGGACGTCGAGGACGACACGGGCCGGGCCGGCGCCGATCACCCGCTCGCCGAGAAAGACGGCCACGAGCCCCAGTACGGTGGCGGTGGTGAGCAGGGCGCTGCGCGCGTTCATCGCCACCGCCGGGCCTCGAGCACCCGGGTGGTGGCGAAGAGCGCCACCCAGGTGACGAGCAGGTAGTAGGCCACGTCGCGCAGGTGCACCTGGCCCGCCTGGAACGACGGGAAGTGCGCGTTGTGCAGGGCAATCGCGGCGAAGAGCGCGGAGAACGGAGGCTCGGTGACCGAGGCGAGGAGCCAGGTCAGCAGCATTGAAACCAGCAGCGCCGCGCCGATGATCGCCGCGAGGATCTGGTTCCGTGCCAGCGAGGATCCGAGCGTGCCGAGCCCGAGCGACGCCGCTCCGAGGAGCAGAAGGCCCAGGTAGCCGGCGAGGAGATGGCCCACCGAGATGTGCCCGTGCACCAGGATGAGCAGCGGCATGTAGACGGTGGCGAGCGTGACGCCGGAGAGGAACGCCAGGGCGCCGAGGAACTTCCCCAGCACGATGTCCCGGTCGCGTACCGGAGAGGCGTAGAGCAGCGCCAGGGTCCCGAGCTGCCGCTCCTCGGCCAGCAGGCGCATGGCGAGGAAGATGGCGGCGACCATCGTCGGCCCGGAGGCGAAGTAGAAGAACCGGGTCAGCACCTCGGTGGACCGGCGCGCGCCCTCGAGCGCGAAGGCGTTGAACAGCAGCCCGTCGATGAGGAGGACCGAGGCGGCGATGATCCACCCGGTCATGGTGCGCAGGTAGCCGCGCAGCTCGCGGCGGGCGATGAGGAGGGCCGGGCTCATGCCGCGGCTCCCCGGCCGGCGAGCCTCAGGAACAGCGACTCCAGCCGGTCGGCCGAGACGTCGAGCCGGAAGAGCTGGGCGCCCGCCGCGACGGCGGCCTGGGCCAGCGCCGGCCGGAGCGTGTCCGGCGCGTCGACCCGGAGCACCGCGCGTCCCCCGGCCACCGGCCTCACCGTGACCCCCCGCACGCCGGCGAGGGCTCGGAGAGCGGTGGCCACCGCCTCGATGGGGCCGGCGATCTCCAGCTCGACACCGGTGCCGACGCCGAGGCGCTCCTCGAGCTCGGTCTCGGTTCCCTGGGCCACCAGCTCTCCGTCGCGAACGACCAGGAGGCGATCGCAGGTCTGGGCAATCTCCGGGAGGATGTGGCTCGAGACGAGCACGGTGTGGTCTCCGCGCAGGCTCCGGATGAGCGAGCGCATCTCCACGTTCTGGACCGGGTCGAGGCCGTTGGCCGGCTCGTCGAGGAGCAGGACCTCGGGGGAGTGCACCAGTGCCTGGGCCACCCCCACCCGCTGGCGGTAACCGTGACTGAGCGTGGAGATGGGCTCGGCGTCGAGCGCGGCGAGGCCGGTGCGCTCCTCGGTCTCTCCCACCCGGGTGCGGATGCGGGCCGGGTCGACGCCGCGCAGGCCGGCGACGAACGCCAGGTACTCGCCCACGCCCATGTCCTCGTAGAGCGGTGGCACCTCGGGGAGGAATCCGATGCGGGCCTTGAGCTGCCGGGGCGCGGTGAAGATGTCCTGCCCATCGAGGCGGACCGTCCCGGAGGTGGGAAGCAGCACGGAGCCGAGGATGCGCAACGTGGTGGTCTTTCCCGCGCCGTTCAGGCCGAGGAAGCCGACGACCTCGCCGGAGTCGATGCGGAACGACAGGTTCCGGATGGCCGCTCGTGCTCCGTAGTACTTGGAGAGCTGCTCGACCTGGATCATCAGGGGGGCGCCCTCTTTCCCAGGCACCGGGGCCACGGGTCAAGCGGGGAAGGCGTCCTACATCATGCTCGGGAGCCGCGCCTTCCCGAGGCAGAAACGGAGCGCGTCCTCGAGCCCCGGCCAGCGGAAGCGGAACCCGGCGTCGAGCAGCGCGCGCGGGACGACGTTCGCCCCGGCGAGGACGGACTCCTGTCCCATCTCGCCGAATGCCGCACGGATGACCGCCGCTGGGACCGAGGCCACGGTGGGACGGTGGAGCACCCGACCGAGCACGTGGGTGAAGCCGGCGTTGGTCACCGGCTCGGGCGCGGTCACGTTCGCCACGCCGTGGAAGGTAGCGGTGCGGAGGGCGAAGTGGATGGCACCGATCACGTCCTCCAGCGCGATCCAGCTGAAGACCTGCCGGCCGGAGCCGAGCCTGCCGCCGGCGCCGGCCCGGAAGATGGGGAGCATCTTCGCCAGAGCCCCGGAGTCGGGGCTCAGCACCACACCGGTCCGGAGCCTCACCACCCGGACTCCGGCCTCCTCCGCCGGGCGGGTCGCGGCCTCCCAGGCGCTCACCACCTCGGCGAGGAAGCCGGTGCCGCCCGGCGAGGACTCGTCGATGGGTGCGTCGCCCCGGTCGCCGTAGAAGCCGATGGCCGACCCGTTCACCAGGACCGAGGGCCGCCGCCGCGCGCGGCGGATGCCGGCCACCACCGCCTCGGTGGTGCCGATGCGACTGTCCCGGATGTCGCGCTTCCGCCTGTCGGTCCACCGCTCGCCCACGCTGGCTCCGGCGAGGTTCACCACGGCGTCGAGGCCGTCCACCTCGCCGGCCTTCTCGCCGCGGCCGAGGCGCACGACGACGTGGCCGCCGGTGGTGAGGAAGTGGGTGAGCGCCTCGCCGATGAGCCCGTGCGACCCGGTGATGCCGACGCTCAGCGGCGGGCCGGACAGCTCGGCGTGACGGGCGAGGTCGGCGGCGGTGAGCGCGTGGCGGTAGGCGAAGATGGACTCGATCTTCTCGCGTGCCGACCCTGCGCCGAGGCGGCCGACCGGCCCGAGCGGGAGCGCGTACCGGACGTCGTCCTCGAGGACCGAGCGCTGTTCGCCGTCGGGGAGCATCCGGTGCACGTGCTCCCACCGGGCGAGGGGACCGGACTCCTGTCGGTCACTAAAATACTGCCCCTCCTCCATCGCGCCGTGAACCGCGACCCAGGTCCTCGGCACGGGGCCGACGTGGACGCGGAGCACCGTGCGCGCTCCGGGGGCGATGCCGCCGGATCGCTCGAGGATCTCGACCCGATCGAACGGCGGGTTGAGACGCTCGAAGGCGCCAGGGCGGGCATGCCAGTCGAACAGGGCCCGGGCCGGCACCGGCATCGGGCTCCGTGCGACGTACCGCTGCTCGTCCATGAACGTCCTCCGGGCGGGCTCCATGAGCCAGCGCGCTTCCGACCCTGACCCGCGCTTGTTATGAGCGAGAGCGCCGAACCGCAACCTCGCGCCCGATGGAAGTCACTTCACCAGAAAGCATCGCCGCTGCGGTCGCGGTGCTCCGCCGCGGCGGGCTGGTGGGTCTGCCCACCGAGACGGTGTACGGGCTGGCGGCCGATGCGGAGAACGAGCTGGCGGTCAGGCGCATCTTCGCGGTGAAGGGGCGGCCGTCGACGCATCCGCTCATCGTGCACGTGGCGCACGCGACGGCGATCGAGTCGTGGGTCTCCACGGTGCCCCCGGAGGCGTACCGGCTGGCCTCCGCGTTCTGGCCCGGGCCGCTGACGCTGGTGCTCCGCCGAGCCACGCGGGCGTCGGACGCGGTCACCGGCGGGCAGGAGACGGTGGCGCTGCGCGTCCCTGGGCACCCGGTGGCGCTGGCGGTGCTGCGGGCCTTCGACGGCGGCGTGGCCGCGCCGAGCGCCAACCGCTTCGGCCGGGTGAGCCCGACGCGCGCCGAGCACGTCCGGGCGGATCTGGGGAGCGACGTGGACCTGGTCCTGGACGGCGGGCCGGCGCGGGTGGGCGTCGAGTCGACCATCGTCGACCTGAGCGGCGAGGAGCCGCTGCTGCTCCGGCCGGGAGGCGTGCCGGTGGAATCGGTGGAGCAGGTACTCGAGCGCCGCATCTCGCGCGTCCCGGGGCGGAAGATCCGCGCACCCGGCCTGCTCCCCTCGCACTACGCGCCGCGCGCCGGGGTGCTGCTCGCCGAGCCGGGAGGCGCGGTGGCGAAGGCGCTGGCGCTGGTCGGGAACGGGCGGAAGGTGGCGGTGGCCGTGCCGGAGTCGGTCGAGGTGCCGGAGCCGCTGGTGGCGCTGCGCATCCCGGCGGACGTGGAAGGCCTCGCCCGCGAGCTCTACGGAGTGTTCCGCCTCGCGGACGAGGCGAAGGTGGACGTGGTGGTCATCTCCGTGCCAGGCGAGGAAGGGCTCGGGCTCGCAGTGGTGGACCGGTTGCGGCGGGCCGCCGCGCCGCGAGCCGGGTAGCTCGGGGCGAGCGGCGCCCAGCGGCCGCACCGCGGTCAAGCGGCCGCGTCGTCGAACGGCTCGTCTCCGCGCAGCTGGCGGAGCATCTGCGTCAGCCCCCGCACCCACGACGGATGCGCGTTCAGGCTCGGGACCAAGGTCAACGCCTCGCCGCCACTCGACAGGAACTGGTCCTTCGCCCGGATGCCGATCTCCTCCAGCGTTTCCAGGCAGTCCGCGACGAACGCCGGACAGAACACCGCCACCCGCTTCACGCCCTTCCCTGCCAGCTCGGGGATGACGATGTCCGTGTACGGCTTCACCCACGGCGTCCGCCCCAGCCGGCTCTGGAAGGTCACCGTCCACGTCCCGGCCTCGAGGCCCAGCCGCTGCGCCAGCGCCCGGGCGGTGAAGAAGCACTGGGCCCGGTAGCACCACCGGTTCGCCTGGACAGGAAGCTCGCAGCAGTCCGCGCTCGCGAGACAGTGGGCCCCGGTGGGGTCGCTCTTCTTCACCTGCCGCTCGGGCAGGCCGTGGAAGCTGAACAGCACGTGGTCCGGACGCGCCTCCGCGAGGACCGGCCGCCCCACGTCGGCGAATGCATCCAGGAACGCCGGGCGGTCGTAGAAGGGCGGCAACACTCGCAGCGCCTCCACGTTCCACGCCTCGCCCACCAGCCGGTACATCTCCTCCAGGCTGGAGCCGGTCGAGCTCGACGCGTACTGCGGATAGAGCGGCACCACGCTCAGCTCGCGCACCCCTTTCGCGCGCAGCTTCTCGATCGCCGAGCGGAGGGAGGGGCTCTGGTAGCGCATCCCCAGCTCGACCGCCCACCCGGGACCGAGCGCGTCCTGGAGCCGGTCGCGCAGCGCGTTCCCGTGCACCAGGAGAGGCGAGCCCTCCTTCATCCAGATCTTCCGGTATGCCTCGGCCGACCTCTGGGGGCGGAAGGGCAGAATGACTCCATAGAGCAGCGCCGTCCGCCCCACCGGTCCGATGTCGAGCACGCGCGGGTCGCTCAGGAACTCCCGCAGGTAGCGGCGGACCGCCCCCGTCTCCGGCGCGTCCGGGGTCCCGAGGTTGATCAGCAGCACGCCCTGCGGTGCGGAGTCCATCAGTTCAGCGAGTTCGGAAGCGTCAGGGCGAACTCGCCGATGCGCGCGTCGAACGACGAGCCGTCGGGACGCACGAAGGTGTAGCTCCCTCGCATCGTCCCGAACGGAGTCTTCAGCATCGCCCAGCTCCGGTACTCGAAGCGCTCGCCCGGCGCGAGGCTCGGCGTCTCGCCCACCACGCCTGCTCCGCGGACCTCCTCCACCTGCCCGTTGGCGTCGGTGATGATCCAGTGCCGGCTCTTGAGCTGCGCCGGCGCGTCACCGACGTTGGCGATCTGGACTGCGTAGGCGAAGGCGAACTGGCCGGTCTCCGGAGAGCTGCGCTCGGGCCAGAAGCTCGGCCGCACGGTGACCTTGATCCCCTCGGTGACGGTGCTGGACATGGCGCCGCCGGCACAATACCCGCCACCGACCGGGGCGCAACGGTCATCGCGGAGGCGCGTCGGGCGATCGGAAGACCGGTGTCCGCGATCAGGCCCGGGGCCCGTCCTGCGGGGAGACGGTCTCCTCGCGCCCCTTCCACCACGAGGCCACGAAGGCGAGCACCAGGACCCCGACGATGATGATCAGCGACAGCCAGACCGGCACCCGGACCCACTCCTCGAGGATCATCTTCAGGCCCACGAACCCCAGCACGACGGCGAGCGCCGGCTTGAGGTACCGCAGGCGAGCCAGGAGCGAGCTGAGGACGAAGAACAGCGAGCGCAGCCCGAGCACGGCGGTGATGTTGCTGCTGTAGAGCACGAACGGATCGCGGCTCACGCCCAGCACCGCGGGAATGGAGTCGAGCGCGAACAGCAGATCCGTCGTCTCCACCACCAGGAGCACCAGGAAGAGCGCGGTGACCTGGATCTTCCCCGACGGGCTCCGGACCACGAATCGGTCCTCGGGCGCCGCGTTCGCCACCGGGAGCACGCGCCGGGCGAGCTTCAGCACCGGGTTGTGCGCCGGGTCGGTCTCCGGCTCGTCCTCGCCGCCGCGGACCAGCTTGAAGGCGGTCCAGAGCAGGAAGGCCCCGAAGAGGTAGAGCAGCCACTCGAACTCGTGGACCAGCGCCGCTCCGCCGAGGATCAGCGCTCCTCGCAGGACGAACGCGCCGAGGACACCCCAGAACAGCAAGAGATGCTGCTGCGCCGCCCCCACCCGGAAGTACTGGAACACCAGGAGGAAGACGAAGAGGTTGTCGACGCTGAGCGCGTACTCGATGACGTAGGCGGTGAAGAACTCCATCCCGCGGTCCCGCCCGCGCACGGTCCAGAGCACGACGCCGAAGGCAACGGAGAGGCTCACCCAGAGCAGCACCCACCGGGCGGCCTCGGCCGCGGTCTGCGCACGGTGACGCCGCCGGGCGATTCCCAGGTCCACCGCGAGGACCAGGAGCACGCCGGCGTTGAAGAGCACCCACACCCACCAGGGAGTGCTCATCGTCTCAGCTGCCGCCGCCGGCGAGGATCGCCGGCCGGCGCAGAACCATCATTGCCCGGTCCACCACGGTCAGCTTGCCACCGGCCGGGGCGAACACACCCGTCTTTCCGTGGCCGTCGGCGGTGTCGACCAGGATCTCCCAGTCCTTGCCCCACTCGATCGCCGGGAGCACGAACTCCCCCGGTTCGTGGTGGGCGTTCATGAGGATGAGGAGCGTGTCCCCCACCACCTTGTTCCCGTGGGGGTCGGTGGTGGCGATGGCGTCGCCGCCGAGCAGGAGCCCCAGCGACCGGACGAACGGATGGGTCCAGTCCTCCTCGGTCATCTCGCTGCCGTCGGGGCGGAACCAGGCCAGGTCCTTGAGGTCCGAGTCCCAGATGTGCTGCCCACGGAAGAACCGCCGCCGCTTCAGCACCGGCTGCTCCTGACGCATCTTGATCAGCCGGCGGGTGAACTCGAGTAGCGACTTCTTCCGTTCGTCCAGGTCCCAGTCCAGCCAGGAGATCTCGTTGTCCTGGCAGTAGGCGTTGTTGTTTCCCCGCTGCGTGCGGCCGATCTCGTCCCCGGCGAGGATCATCGGCACGCCGTTGGAGACGAACAGCGTCGTCAGGAAGTTGCGGACCAGCCGGTCGCGGAGGGCGTTGATGTGCGGGTCGTCGGTCTCGCCCTCCACGCCGCAGTTCCAGGAGTTGTTGTCGTCCGCCCCGTCCTTGTTCTGCTCCAGGTTCGCGTCGTTGTGCTTCTGGTTGTAGGTGACCAGATCCCGGAGGGTGAAGCCGTCGTGCGCGACGACGAAGTTGAGCGACGCGTGCGGGCCGCGGCCCGAGACCTGGAACAGGTCCGACGAGCCGGTGAGCCGGTAGCCGGTCTCCGCCGCCAGGTTGTCGTCGCCCTTCCAGTACTTCCGGAACGCGTCGCGGTACTTCCCGTTCCACTCCGAGAAATCCACCGGGAAGGCCCCGAGCTGATATCCGCCCTGCCCCACGTCCCAGGGCTCGGCGATGAGCTTCACCCGGCTGAGCACCGGGTCCTGGTGGATGGCATGGAAGAAGGGAGCGTTCCGGTCGAAGGTCCTCTTCGTCCGCCCGAGCGTGGTCGCGAGGTCGAGGCGGAAGCCGTCGACGTGCATCTCCTGCACCCAGTAGCGCAACGAGTCCATCACCAGCTTCAGGGTCTGCGGGTGGTCGAGATTGAGGCTGTTCCCGGTCCCGGTGAAGTCCTGGAAGTAGCGCGGCGACTCGGGGCTCATCACGTAGTAGGCCAGTGGATCGAGACCCTTGAGACTCAGGGTCGGCCCGAGGTGATTCCCTTCGGCGGTGTGGTTGTAGACGACGTCGAGGATCACCTCGATGCCTGCTCGGTGCAGCGCCTTCACCATGCCCTTGAACTCGTTCACCACGTTGAACGGTCCGGTGCAGGCGAAGCGCGCGTCCGGGGCGAAGTACCCGAGCGTGTTGTAGCCCCAGTAGTTGGTGAGCCCCTTCGCCTCCAGTAAGCCCTCGTCCACCGCGTGGTGCACCGGAAGGAGCT
>DASXGF010000465.1:0-10539 GCA_036489275.1 Myxococcaceae bacterium
GCCCGGCGCATCGCCTTCACCGCGATGGACGCCGACCCGGGGCAGATCGACTCCCTGGCGCGCTTCGGGATCAAGGTCTTCTACGGCGACGCCTCGCGGCTGGACCTCCTCCGGGCCGCACGCGCGGACAAGGCCCGGCTCTTCGTCCTGGCCATCGACGACGTGCAGTCGTCGCTGCGCACGGCGCGCGAGGTGCAGGAACACTTCCCGCACCTGGTCATCTTCGCCCGCGCCCGGAACCGGGCCCACGCCTACCAGCTGCTGGAGCTGGGGATCCCCCACGTCGTCCGGGAGACGTTCGAGTCCAGCGTCGAGCTGTCGGGGGAGGTCCTTCAAGAGCTGGGCTTCAGCTACTCGGACGCGCGCGGCACGCTCGACCAGTTCCGCGAGCACGACGAGCGGCTCCTCCAGGAATCCTTCCAGTACCAGCGGGACGAGAAGAAGCTCATCGAGATCGCCGAGCGGTCCCGCCGCGAGCTCGAGTCCCTGTTCGCCCGCGACGCCGACGAGGAGCGGAAGAGCGCGTGAGGGTCCTCGCCCCCCAGATCCGTCAGGCGACCTCCGGGGACGCACCGGGCATCGCCCGGGTCCAGGTGCTCACCTGGCAGCAGACCTACCGGGGCATCCTGCCGGACAGCTTCCTCGACGGGCTCGACGTGGAGCGGAGCGCGGAGAGCTGGCGAGCGGTGGTGGCCGACCGGCGCCGCGTCACCCACGTCATCGACGTCCCGGGCATCGTCGGCTTCTGCACCGCCGGGCCTTCCCGCGGGGATCCGAACGGCTACCGGGGCGAGGTGGAGGCCATCTACGTGGAGCCGGG
Source organism: Myxococcaceae bacterium (assembly GCA_036489275.1). Lineage (GTDB taxonomy): Bacteria > Myxococcota > Myxococcia > Myxococcales > Myxococcaceae > RPRB01. Next base: position 821 of record DASXGF010000465.1, read on the forward strand.
GGAGCAGGGTCAGGGGCACGGCACCGCGCTGGTCCGGGCGGCCATGGACTGGCTGGCCGCCAAGCGGCTGACCCCGGTGCTGGTCTGGGCGCTGGAGGCCAACATCCGGGCGCATGGCTTCTACCAGTCGCTCGGGGCGCACCGGCTCGACTCCCGCCTGCTGCGGATCGCCGACGCGCTCTACCCCGAGGTGGGCTTCGGCTGGCCTGACATCGCAAACCAGCAGGGTTGAGCGGTCCTCGCCAGCGGGTCTCCGCTGTGGCCCACGCTCACTGGGGGCTGATCGGCCCGTGCTGCACGACCTCGAAGTCGCGGCCGGTGATTGACTGGAGGGAGCGGGTCTCGGAGTTGGAGAACCGGGAGTCCGGCGCCCCGGAGAGCCAGAAGCTGCTCCCTCCGCCGTTGTCTGCGACGAACATCCCGTAATCCTTGAGCGCCTGGAGGATGACCCGCATCCGCCAGCTGAAGCCCGAGATGTCCACGCTCTTCTTGAGGCGGACCCGGAGGCCCATCGGCGGGCAGCTCGACCCGGTGGCGCAGGTCCCCGCGGCGTGGGTCGCCGGCCAGACGAAGCCCTTCTGGCTGTGGCCGACGACGAACCGGAGGGCATGGCCGATGTAGCCGGAGTCGACCTCGGCCCAGCGCACCAGGCCCGGGAAGATGGGCAGGCCCGCGGCGTCGGCCGAGGTCCAGCGGAGGGGGCGGGAGTCGTTGGTCTTGAGGTCCCACTTCGCGCCGTTCGAGGCGCTCCAGGAGCCGTCGGAGTTCCGCGAGCCCTGGAAGAGCTCGTAGAGGAAGCCCCGCTCGCGGTCGACGACGATGACGTGATGGTCGGGCGAGGGGTCCGGCGTCGCGCCCCAGGGGATGGGGAACGGGCCCGGGTCGCTCTCGCCGGGGAAGCCCCAGTAGGAGATCTTCACCATGGCCTGGCCCGACCCGACCTCGGTGTACGGGATGCCGTTCCCGTCCGCGTCCCAGGCGGCGGTGAGCGGATCGTCCGCGCCCATGTCGGCGATGTACGCGTCCGAGCTGGGGTCGACCGGGTCGCCGTCGATGCGGGTGTTCCAGGGGCTGTCGGCCGGGAAGATGGAGACCTTCGTGGGCGGCGGGGGAGGTGCAGGAGGAGGCGGGCTCGGCGCCGGCGGAGACCCGGCGTCCGGCGTGGGGTCGCCGGCGATGGGCCCACCGTCCGCGCCGCCGGGGGTCCGCCCGGGCAGCGGATCTCCGGCGTCTCGCGCGTCCGGCCCGGCGCGTCCGGTCGGTCCCGCGGCCGGCGGGGTGGTGGCGTCGGTGAGGGAGAGACCACCGCTGCACCCGGCGAGGGCGGCCACCAGAACGAGCGTGAGGGTCCGCATCGGCGGGGGACCCTATCCAGTGAGACGAGAAACAAGAGGCCCTGCCGGGATGCGTGGGCAGTGTGTGACACCGCGTCACGGCCCTCGGTCGGAGGGCGGCCCGGCGCACGAGCGTCCGGTCTACGCGGGTCAGCGGGCGTCGGTGAGCGACGCGATCCAGGACCCGGGGAGCCCCGCCGCGCGTGCGCCGCGCACGAGCGCCTCCACGAAGCGTGGGCTCACTGGACCGTCGCCGCTCTTGCGCGCCGGCGCGGTGGTGAAGGCGATGGCGGTGCGCTCCCCGCCCGGCGTCCGGACCCACACCTCGCGCTCCACGCACATGCGGGTGATGGCCCCTTCCTTGTGCTGGATGATGGGCCAGTCCTTCGGGGCGATCTCGAACAGGAGCCCGTGCACGACTGCCCCCGGACGGTCCTCCAGCCCGGCCACCCGGCCGCCCCACCACCGCGAGGGAAAGTCGTAGACCAGCCCGAGGTCGAGCGCCTCCGCCCGGGCCGCTGCGGGCAGCTGGAAGAAGTCGTAGCCGTGCTGGTGCCGCCACTCCTCGAACGCCGCCGGGTCGAGGACCGTGGAGTACGCGAAGTAGCCCCGGGGCGGACCGTCCTCCAGCTTCTCCCGCGCGGCCATCACCTGCTCGTAGTGCGCGTCCATGCGGCCTCCGTCTCCTTTGCCGCCAGGCGGCTGTGCCGGCGGCCGTACAGGAAATAGAGCAGGACGCCCGCGGCCTGCCACACGACGAAGCGCATCCAGGTGATGAAGGGCAGATACAGCATCAGTACCCCGCACCCGAGGATCGAGAGCAACGGCAGCCAGGGAACACCGGGACAGCGGAACGGACGCGGCCGGCCTGGATCGCTCCGCCGGAGCACGATGACCCCCACCGACACCAGGATGAAGGCGAAGAGCGTCCCGATGTTGGTGAACTCGATGGCCTCGTTGATGTCCACGAACATCGCCGGCAGACCCACGAAGATGCCGGTGAGGATGGTGGTCACGTACGGGGTCCGGTAGCGCGGGTGCACCTTGGCCGCCCAGCCGGGAAGCAGCCCGTCCCGGGCCATCACCATGAAGTTGCGCGGCTGACCGAGCTGGAAGACCAGGAGCACCGCGGTCATGGCGATGACCGCGCCGAAGGAGAGGATCCCCGCCAGCGCCTCGAGTCCCGCAGACTGGAGCGCCTTGGCCAGCGGGTCCCCCACCCCGAGGTCCTTCCAGCTCACCATCCCGGTCAGGACCAGCGTCACCGCCGCGTAGAGGACGGTGCAGATTCCCAGTGTGGCGATCATCGCCCGGGGGATGTCGCGCTGCGGGTTCTTCGCTTCCTCCGCCGTCGTCGAGACCGCGTCGAACCCGATGTAGGCGAAGAAGATCAGCGAGGCCCCGCTGAGGACGCCGCTCACGCCGTTGGGGGCGAAGGGCGTCCAGTGGGCCGGCATGATGTAGAACGCGCCAACCCCGATGAACCCGACGACCATCACCAGCTTGAGCACGACCATCGCGGTGTTGACCCGGGCGCTCTCCTGGATGCCGAGCACCAGGAGGACGGTGAGGAGCGCGATGATGAGACCGGCCGGCAGGTTCAGGACGATGGGAACGCCGAGGATGTGGGGCGCCGAGGCCAGCAGGCCGGGCGTCCGCTGGGCGTGGTCCACCGTCGTCGAGAGCCAGTCGGGCAGGTGCAGCCCGAGACCGGCCAGAAGCGACTTGAAGTAGTCCGCCCAGCTGACCGCCACCGCGACGTTCCCCACCGCGTACTCGAGGATGAGATCCCAGCCGATGATCCAGGCGACGAACTCGCCCAGGGTGACGTACGCGTAGGTGTAGGCGCTCCCGGCCACCGGCACCATCGCCGCCATCTCGGCGTAGCAGAGGGCCGCGAAGCCGCAGGCCAGCGCGACCAGCACGTAGGAGACCACCAGGGCCGGGCCGGCGGCGACGTGGTTCGCCCCTCCCGCGGCCGCGGTTCCGATGGCGCTGAAGATGCCAGCGCCGATCACCGCCCCGATGCCGAGCGCGGTGAGCGGGAGCACACCCAGCGACCGCTTCAGCCGGTGCTCTGAACGTTCCGCGTCTTCCGTGCAGGCGTCGACGTCCTTCCGGCGCAACAGGGAGCTGGGCATGTGAGGCGGGCGGTCCTAGCACGGGAGGTGCCCGGCGGGGCGGCTGGCGCTAGACACCCCACCCATGTCCGATCCCGCTCCTGCCACCCCCGATGCCGCGCTCGAGGCCGGCGTGGTCGCCGCGCTCGAACGGGCCGCCGCCCGCTACGAGATGCTCGACTGCGACCCGGCCTTCGCCGACACCGCCGCCTTCTGCGCTCGCTACGGAATCGACCCGGGCGACTCGGCCAACGCCATCCTGGTGGCAACTCGGCGCGAGCCGAAGGTCCATGCCCTGTGCCTGGTGCTGGCCACGACCCGGCTGGACGTGAACCACGCCGTCGCGGATCTGCTGGGGGTCAGGAAGCTGTCCTTCGCCTCGGCCGAGGAGACCGCGCAGCTCACCGGCATGGTGCTCGGAGGGGTGACCCCCTTCGCCATCCCGGAGGGCATCCCGCTCTACGTCGACGCGCGGGTGCTCCGGCGCCCGACGGTGATCGTCGGTGGAGGGAGCCGGTCCAGGAAGGTCCGGGTCGACCCCGAGGTCTTCAGTCGCCTCCCCGGCTGCCGGGTCGTCGAGGGCCTCGCGCTGGAGCGCCCCGATCAGCCCTGACCGCGCGGACGCTCAGCCCTTCGTCTGGGGCGGCGCCGACTTGATGACCTTCTTGAGCTGGTCGTTGGTCGGCTTGTTCTGCGCCAGCTCGGGGTGCTCCTCGTCGACGTGCCGGTGGATCTGATCCAGCAGCTCGATGTCGCTGTCGCTGATGAAGTTGGCCGGACAGTCCGGATCGATGTCGGAGCACGAGAACATGAACGGCATGGAGACGGCCTCCAGGAGGACGGGCCACGACCCGTCAAACCATGCTACCGAGGGCCTGTTACGACCGGGCAGCAGATTCACTCCTGGCGGACGCCGGTCGAGGTGAATGACCCGTTCTGGACGGTGGAGGCCGCCGGGGCCGCCAGCCAGACTCCGGCCGCCTGTGCGGTCCGACTGCATGCCCCCGAGTCTTCACCGTCCACCCGTCGGCGGCCGCCGCCAGCTGGACCGACCGAAGGTGCCCGACCGAAGGTGCGACCGAAGGTGCCAGACACCTTCGACGCCTGGAGGCCGGGCGCAGCCCACAACTGGCCTGCGGCCGCCTGGGAGGTCCGACGGCCTGTCCCCGATTTTTCACCGTCGACCCGTCGGCGGCCGCCGTGACCGTGACCTCACCGGGAGCATCGACGCGGCGCATGATATCGGCGAGGCTTTCGGGCGTGTTCCCGCGGCCCCCCTTCGGCTGGGAGTTGACCGAGGCGCAGGAGATCGCCGGCTTCGAGAGCCTCAAGCCGAGGCTCGCTCCACTGTGGAACGCCATCCACTCCACCGAGGAGGAGCCGTACACTTCGGTCGTCGTCCCCTCGCTGACGCTCGACCGCGAGGAGCTGGAGAAGATCCCCGGCGCCACCTTCTACGACGAGCGTCTCCTCTTCCTGCTCATCCGACTGCGCAACCCGCGGGCACGGATGGTCTACGTCACCTCGCAGCCCGTGCACCCGATGGTGCTCGAGTACTACCTCCAGTTCCTCGCCGGGGTGCCGGCGAGCCACGCGCGGACGCGGCTCACCATGCTCGCGACGCACGACGGGACTCCGCGGCCACTCACCGAGAAGATCCTCGAGCGCCCGCGGCTCATCCAGCGGATCCGCGCGTCGATCTCCGACCCGAAGCGCGCCTACCTGACGGTCTTCAACGGCACGCCGCTGGAGCGGAGGCTCTCGGTGCTTCTCGACGTCCCGATGAACGGCCTCGACCCGGGGCTGGGGCACCTCGGCAGCAAGTCCGGCAGCCGCAAGGTGTTCCGCGAGGCCGGGGTCCCCATGCCCGAAGGCTTCGAAGATCTCAAATCCGAGCAGGACGCGGAGCGCGCGCTCGGAGAGCTCCAGCGCCTCCGCCCGGGTCTGCGCCGGGCAGTGGTGAAGCTCAACGAGGGCTTCTCCGGCGAGGGCAACGCGCTGGTGGACATGCCCGCCACACAGGCTCCGGGCGAGCTCCGGCGCGCGCTCCACGGGATGCGGCTGTCCCTCCCCACCCAGAAGAGCGACGTCTTCCTGACCAGGCTGTCGAGGATGGGCGGCGTGGTGGAGGAGTTCCTCGAGTCCCCGGAGACCACCTCGCCGAGCGTCCAGCTCAGGGTCAGCCCCTCCGGCGAGACGCTCCTCATCTCCACCCATGATCAGGTCCTCGGTGGAAGCAGCGGCCAGGTCTACCTCGGCTGCCGCTTCCCGGCGGCCAGCGCCTACCGGACGGCGGTCCAGGACGCGGCGATGCGCGTCGGCGACGTTCTCGCCCGGAAGGGCGTGGTGAGCCGGTTCGGGGTGGACTTCCTCGCCACCCGCGCGGCGGCCGGCTCCCCGTGGGGCCTCCACGCCCTGGAGATCAACCTCCGGATGGGAGGCACCACCCACCCGTTCCTCGCGCTCCGGTTTCTCATCGACGGCGGCCAGCTCGAGCGCGCCGACGGGCTCTTCCGGACTCCCGAGGGCCTGCCGAAGTTCTACCGGTCGACGGACAACCTCCAGGCGGCCACCTACCGCGGCCTCACCCCCGAGGAGCTCTTCGACATCGTCACCCTGCACCGCCTCCACTACAACCAGGCCACCGGGCGGGGCGTCCTCTTCCACATGCTCGGCGCGCTCTCCGAGCACGGGAAGGTCGGGTTGACGGCGATCGGCAACTCCCGCGACGACGCCGAGGCCCTCTACCGGCACACGATGGAGATGCTGAACCGCGAGTCGCTGCTCGGCCATCCTCCGGTCGCCGGGGGTGGGGAGGGACGTCCGTGAGCTACGTGGACCCTGGCATCCGGCGCGAGATCCTGGGCTGGCACAGCCCGCGGCTGGGCATCGACATGCCCATCGTCCGCTATGGGACCTGGGGCCGGGCCCTGCTGCTCTACCCCACTGCCGCCGGCGACTTCCTCGAGGCCGAGCGGATGTGGCTCATCAAGTCTCTCGAGCCCCTGCTCTTCGACGGGCGGATCACCGTCTTCGGCATCGACAGCATCAACCGCCACGCCTGGATGGCGGACGGCGTTCCGCTGCCCGAGAAGGCCCGGCGGCAGGCGCTCTACTCGGGATACGTCGAGGAGGAGGTCGTCCCCCACATCCGGAAGGCGCTGCAGAACGACTCGGCCCGCCTCGGCGCCACCGGCGCGAGCTTCGGGGCCTTCCACGCGGCCAACGCGATCTTCCGTCGCCCGGACCTCTTCGACACCCTCATCGCGATGAGTGGGTTCTACGACCTGGGGCCCAGCTACCTCTTCGGCTTCGGCAACGACGACGTCTACTTCAACAACCCGACCTCGTACGTGCCGGGCATCGAGGGGCACCCCTTGCATCTGCTCCACCATGCGGCGCTGTACATCGGCTGCGGCCAGGGCGCCTGGGAGAAGCCAGAGTACTCCCGGCAGCTCGCCGGGCTCCTCGGAAGCAAGGGCATCCCGCATCAGCTCGACCTCTGGGGCCACGACATGGCCCACGACTGGCCCACCTGGCGGAAGATGCTCCCCTACGCCATCGCCGAGCGCGTGGGCTGGTGAGGACGCCAGATGGACCCCGGACCGCGCGCCGCCTTCAATCGAGCCTGGACCCCGGCACTCCACCGCCACTACGTCGAGCGCCTGCAGTCGATGCTCGGCGAGATTCCATTCCGCCTCGCGGAGACGCCGTTCTTCCTCTCCCCCCAGCTGCGTGACTCGCTGGACCGGAGCGCCGTGGAGATCGTCGCCCAGCTCTCTCGCCCCGCGTTGCTGGCAGAGCTGCAGAAGGCCATCCCCGACCGCTATCGCGCCCCGGGCATGGACCCGCTTCCCAGCTGCCTCCAGGTCGACTTCGCCATCACCCCCGCGCCCGGTGGAGGGCTCGAGGGCAAGGTGGTCGAGCTGCAGGCCTTCCCGTCCGGCTACGCGATGATGCTCGCCTTCGCCCGGGCCTGGAGCGACGTTCTGCAGTCGGTGCCGGAGATGGAGGGGCCGTGGAGCTGCTGCGTGCTCCCCGACGCCCGGGCGACGCGGCTCCTTGGCGACACCATCCTCGACGGCCAAGACCCCGAGTCGGTCGTGCTCGTCGACTTCGAGCCCGAGCAGCAGAAGACGCGGCCGGACTTCGTCGCCACCCGGCAGCTCTTCGGAGTCGACTCGGTCTGTCCCACCGAGCTGGTCAAGGAGGGACGGCGGCTCTTCCGCCGGACGGCCGACGGACGTCGCGTCCAGGTGCGACGCATCTACAACCGCATGGTCTTCGACGAGCTGGAGAGGAAGAGCTACCAGCTCCCCTTCGCCTGGTCGGACGACCTCGACCTCACCTGGTGCAGCCACCCCAACTGGTACTGGGTCTGGAGCAAGCTGTCGCTCCCGTACCTCGAGCACCCCGCAGTGCCCCGGGCCCGCTTCCTCTCCGACGTCGACACGCTCCCCGAGGACCTCTCCGGGTACGTCCTGAAGCCGCTCTTCTCCTTCGCCGGGAGCGGCGTGGTCATCGACGTCCGGCCGCTGGACGTGGAGCACATCCCGAGGCAGCAGCGCGGAGGCTGGCTGCTGCAAGAGAAGGTCTCCTACGCCCCGGCCATCCGCACCCCGGAGGGCCTCGAGGTGAAGGCCGAGGTGCGGGTGATGATGGTCCGCCCGCCGGCCGCGGCGACGCTCGAGCCCATCATGCATCTTGTACGCCTGTCGCGCGGGAAGATGCTCGGGGTGGACCAGAACCGCGGCCTCGACTGGGTCGGGGCCAGCGTCGGGCTCTGGCGCCCGGTTCCGGGCTGACTCAGGCCGACCGGCGCGCGGCGAATCCCTCGGCGTGGCCGGGCGGACGGCGCCGGGGCGTGTCGATGTACTGGCGGAAGGGGAAGCCGTCGTGGTTCTGGCGGCCCTCCTTCACGCAGGCGACCGCGAGCTTGGCCATGGCCTCCACCACCATCGTGAAGTGCTTGGGGAGGATGGAGTGCACGTCCATGTCCGGCGCGGGGTTGGTGAAGTCGATGGCGTAGGCCACGCCGTCCTTGATCGCGAACTCCACCGAGTTCATGTCGTAGCCGAGCGCGTGGTTCAGCGCCCACGCGCCGTCCAGCACCTGCGCCTCGAGCGCCGGGCTGAGGTAGCCCTCCTGATCGAGGTAGCAGCGCCGCCGTGGGTCGTAGCGGATGGGAAGGATGAACTCCTTGCCCACGCAGATGCAGCGCACGTACTCGTCGAAGTCGATGAACTGCTGCAGCGTCATCACCAGCATGCCGCTCTCGTCGTACGCCTGGAGCAGCTCCCCCATGTCGTTCACGCGGCTGACGTGCTTCCAGCCGCCGCCGTCCGCGGGCTTGAGAATGGCCGGGAAGCCCACGTAGCGGGCGATGGCCTCCCAGTCGAGCGGGTACTCGAGGTTGCGGAGGCTGCGCTGCAGGTCGATCGCCGGGATGTACGCCTTCGAGGGGAGCAACACGGTCCGCGGCACCGTGACGCCGATGCGGGAGGCCAGCGAGTAGCCGAAGAACTTCTCGTCGGCGCTCCACCAGAACGGATCGTTGATGACGTAGGTCCCGGCGAGCGAGGCCGCCTTGAGGTGGAACCGGTAGAACGGCACCTCGTGGCTGATCCGGTCGATCAGCACCCGGTAGCGCGGATCGTACTGCTCCGGCGTGCCGCCGACCTTCGCGTACTCCGCCTGGATGCCGGCGTGCGTGTTGACCCGGGCGATGAACGCCTCGGGAAAGCTCTGCTCCTGCCCGACGAGGATTCCGACCCGCTCCGGCATGGCCCGTGCCCTCCGCGGCAGACGGTTTAGCAGACCGCCGCGGTCAGGAGGCCAGCGCCCGCTCCTCGAACTCCTCCATGGACTGCACCGGGGGCGGAATGGGGTGCAGGCCCCGGACGGCGGCGACGCGGTTGAACCGGTCCGTCAACCAGCCGGGGATGAGCAGGGCGAAAGTCCGGGCCAGGCGCGTCGGATCGGCCAGGGTGCGCATCATCCGGTCGTAGAGCGAGTGCCCGTAGGCGTCCCGCAGCGCCTCGGCGTGCTCCGGGCGGTCGATCCAGGCCAGCACCCCCGCCCGGTCCGCCTCGGGGTGGAACTGCGTGCCGTCCAGCCCGGCGCCGAAGCGGAAGGCGAGCAGCGCCTGTCCCTTGTCGCTGCGGCCCGGCCGGCTCTCCGTCGCCAGCAGCGCCCCACCCTGCGCCGCCACGCGCCGGGCATCCATCTCCACCGCCTGCCACTGGCGGTGCTCCCAGATGAAGAG